>CAZGYW010000068.1:0-8857 GCA_964530495.1 uncultured Anaerolineae bacterium | reverse complement strand
GACAATTCAGGTTATAATGCCATCAAGAACAAATGTTCAGGAGGCTGGCTATGTGCGGACGCTTCACACTCACCGTCGATCCTTCCACCGTCCAACTCCAGTTTGCGCTGGACTTCATCCCGGCGGGGCTGGCCCCGCGCTATAACATCGCCCCGACCCAGCCGGTGCTGGCGCTCACGAACGAAGGCACGCGCGCGGCCTCGCTCCTGCGCTGGGGGCTGATTCCTTCCTGGGCCAAAGATGCTTCCATGGGCAGCCGCCTGATCAACGCTCGCGCCGAGACGCTGGCGGAGAAGCCCGCCTTTAAGAACGCCTTCCGGCGGCGGCGCTGCGTGATCTTCGCGGATGGCTTTTACGAGTGGCAGGCGCGCCCGGAGGGCGGCAAGCAGCCGCTGTACATCCGGCTGGAGGACGGCGCGCCGTTTGCGTTCGCCGGGCTGTGGGAGGTCTGGAAGCCGTCCGACTCCGAGGATTGGCTGCGCACCTGCACGATTGTGACCACCGAGCCGAACGCCTTCATGACGCCCATCCACAACCGGATGCCCGTCATCCTTGACCGGGCCGGGATGGAAGACTGGCTGGCGGAGGGGGATGTGGACCCGGCGGCGCTCGCGCCGCTGCTGCGCCCCTACACCTCCGGCGCGCTGGCCGCTTACGAGGTTTCTCGCGCGGTGAACAGCCCGCAGCTTGACTCCCCCGATCTGATCCGGCCGCTGCCCACCCAGCCCGGCCTGATGTAAACCGGTCGGGGTTGGAACACAGACACTCACCGCAAAGATCGCAAAGGGAAGACCTGAAGCACGCAAAGGAAGAGTAATGAAGCATTTCTTTGCGTGCTTTGCGTCTGTCCCTGGCGGTCTTTGCGGTTTGCTCTTTCCTGGCGGGGCATGCGTAGGCAAAACGTGCCCGGTGTGGTATACCGTTGGCAGCGCAGATGAGGCTGCAATGGGGGGCTTTGACCTTGCCTACAGAAGCCAACGAAAAGACCGCTGCACAGGAGCACAAACCGGCGCTGCCCCCGGTGGCGGATCGCATTCTGGTGCCTATCGCCAACCCGGCCACGGCGGAAGGGCTGCTCCGGCTGGCGCTCGCCCTGGTGAATGAGGAGGGGCAGGTCATCGCCGCCTTCGTGACTGTGCATGGCACGGAACCGCAGCCTGAGGCGCAGGAGAAGCTGGAGAAGATTGTCGCCACGCTGAAGACGGAGGAGACCCCGGTCGAGTTGGTGACCGACCTGGCGACCAGCATTCCGCGCGGCATCCTGGATATCGCCCAGGAACGGGACGCCGACCTGATCATCCTGGGCGTGCGCGGGCTCAAGCAGAGCGAATCCGTGCTGGGGCCGGTAGTGGAGGCGGTGGCGCGTACCGCGCCCTGCGATGTGCTCGTCTACCGCAGCACCGTGCCGATCACGGCCGGGTCCGGATACAAAGACGTCATTGTCCCGGTGGATGGCAGCGACAACTCGCGCCTGGCGGCGCGCATCGGGATGCGCTTTGCCTACCATGCCAATGTCCCGCTGACCGCGCTGTATGTTCAGACGGTGCCTACTATGCGGCGTTGGCAGGCGCTGGGGCATATTGAGGCCAGCCTGGAAGACCTGGGCGAAGACCGCCGTGTGCGCAAGCAGATTGTCCGTTCCCGGGATGTTGTGACCGGCATGTTAAAAGAATGCGGGCCCAATGACCTGGTGCTCCTGGGGTTTTCCACCCAGAGTTCGCTGGATAACTGGCTGTTTGGCGACATCCCGCAGCGGATGCTCTCCCGCACCCCGGGGCCGCTGATCCTGGTCAAGCAGAACAGGAGCGAGCGGGTCTCCCACCAGGTGCGCCAGACGGTCGCTAACCTGATGCCCACGCTGACCCCGACCGAGGAACTGGAGCTAGTCCAGGCAGCCAGGGAGATGAGCCGGCCGACAACCGACTTCTTCGTGCTGGTGGTGCTGTCCTGCGTGATCGCCAGCCTGGGCCTGCTGCAGAACAGTGTGGCCGTGATTATCGGCGCGATGCTCGTCGCGCCGCTGATGTCACCCCTGGTCGGCTTCGCGGTGGGCCTGATCCGGGGGGACTGGCGTCTGATGCGCGAGGCTGCGTTTACCCTGGTGCGGGGGATGGTGCTGGCCCTTGTTCTGGCCGGGGTTGTGGCGTTGCTCTCCCCGGTCAAAACACCAACCAGCGAGATGCTGGCCCGCGGGCAGCCGTCGCTGCCAGACCTGGGTGTGGCGTTCTTCTCCGGCATGGTTGGCGCCTATGCGGTGGCGCGCAAGGATATCCCTTCCGCGCTGGCCGGCGTGGCGATTGCTGCCGCTCTGATGCCGCCGCTGTGTACCGTGGGGATTGCGCTGTCCTTCGGGCTGCTGCCGCTGGCTTCCGGTTCGCTATTCCTGTTCCTGACGAACATCATCGCGATCTCGCTGGGCGCCGGGGCGATCTTCCTGTGGTTGGGCGTGCGCCTGCGCAGCGGGGTGGATGATCCGCTCAGCTATCGCCAGCGCGTGATTGTGGCCCTGGTCGTGCTGGTGATCCTGGCCGTGCCGCTGACGCAGTCGCTGCGATCGTCAGCGCAGAATGCGCGCGAGTTGGAGGCTGTCTGGCAGGCGCTGGACGAGGACCTGCCCGGTGAGGTAGTGAGCCTCGAATGGAAAGACGGCACTCGCGGGGTGTTGCTGGCGACAGTTCGCATGGATGAGATGCCTGCTGCGGAGCAGGTGGCTGCCGCGGAACAGCGGGTTGAAGAGGCGGTGGGCGCCGAGGTGACGCTGGAACTGGTGGTGATGCAGGTAGTGCGGGCCGAAGCCGGGCAGTAGCCGCTGCCTGGCGGGCGCGATCGTCGATTAGTGAGGAGCATCGCTCCGGTCTGACCATGATGAACGCGATCTGGCGGTTTCTGGTAGGGATTCCGCTTTCTACGCAACAGATGCGCGGGGAGCGTATCGGCCGGGGGCGGGCGCTGGCGGCGCTTTCTCCGGATGCGCTGTCGTCAATCGCCTACGCCAACCAGGAAATCTACCTGGGACTGGTGGTGGCCGGAGCGAGCGGGCTGGCCTATTCGTGGCCCATCGCGCTGGCGATTGTCCTGCTGTTGCTGATAGTCTCGCTTTCGTACACGCAGATCATCCGCACCTATCCGGCGGGCGGCGGCGCGTATACCGTCGCGCGCGAGAATCTGGGAACGGCGTTTGGCCTGATCGCGGCGGCGGCCCTGTTCATCAACTATGTGCTGGCGGCAGCCGTCAGCCTGACCGCCGGTGTGGCCGCGATAGCCTCGGCCTTCCCGGCGCTGTGGCCGTATCAGACCTGGCTGGCGCTGGCACTGTTGGCTGTGATCACCGTGGTCAATCTGCGCGGAACGCGTGAAGCCGGGTTCATGCTCTCTATTCCGGTCTATTTCTTCCTGGTCAGCTATATCGCGATGCTGCTCGTTGGCCTGGTGCGGGCGGTGCTGGAAGGGCCGGGCGAGCCGGTTGTTCCTGCGGGGATGGGATTGGAAGCGGTGACGCTGGTCATGCTGCTGCACACCTTTTCCTCCGGCTGCACGGCGCTGACCGGGATCGAAGCCATCAGCAATGGGGTGCAGATCTTCAAGCCGCCGGAAGCGCGCCATGCCAACCAGACCATGGTGGCGATGACCGCCTTCATGGCGATTTTGTTCCTCGGCAGCATCGGACTGACTCAGTTTTTCGGTATCACCGCCGGTCCCGAGGAGACGATCCTGTCTGCGCTGGCGCGGCGGGTGCTGGGGCCTGGACTCGCTTACCTGCTGGTGCAGGTGGCCATGCTGCTGGTGCTGGTGGTGGGGGCAAACACCGCTTTCGTCGGGTTTCCTCGCCTGGCATCCCTGCTGGCGCAGGACGGCTACATGCCGCGCCAGCTTACGCAATTGGGCGACCGGCTGGTCTTCTCCAACGGCATTCTGTCGCTTGCCGGTCTCACCGCGCTGCTGATCGTGGTATTCGGTGGGGATACGCATGCGCTGGTGCCACTCTTTGCGGTCGGCGCGTTTCTGGCGTTTACGCTGTCCCAGGCCGGAATGGTGGCTCATGACCTGAGGCATCGCGGGCCGGGCTGGCAGTGGAAGACGCTGCTGAACGCGCTGGGCACGCTCACCACCGGCCTGACGCTGCTGGTCGTGACGGTCAGCAAGTTCCTGAGCGGGGCGTGGGTGGTCCTGGTCCTGCTGCCGATTCTGCTTCTGGCATTCTACTCGATCAAACGGCACTACCAGGCTGTGGCCGCCCAGCTCTCCCTGGGCGGGCTGCCACCGGACCTCAAGCCGCTGCCGGAGCCACGCATTGTCCTGCCGGTTTCAGGTGTGCACCGCGGGATGCTCCCCGCGTTGCGTTACGCGTGCGCGCTCTCTGATCATGTGACCGCCGTATTTGTTGAAGTAGAACCCGGCAGTGGCGCACGGGTTGACGTGCGCTGGCACGAATGGGGACTCAACCAGTATGCGGATCTGGTGATCGTGCCGTCACCGTACCGGTCGGTAGTCGGCCCGCTGATTGACTTTCTGGATCGCACTGATCATGAGCACAACGATGGGCAGCTCGCGTCCATCGTGCTGCCGCAGTTTGTGCCGGCCCACTGGTGGGAGGTGCTGCTGCACAATCAGACGGCCTGGGTGATTCGGCTGGTGCTTCTATACCGGCGGCGGGCCTTTGGGAAAACACGGGCGATAATCGACGTGCCGTTGTATTTGAAGCGGTAGTCGGCGGCTTGCCAGCGGTTCGAATGGAGACATGCCATGCGCTATCTGATCGATGGGCATAACCTGATTCATGTCATGCCGGGCATGTCCCTGGCGGATGAGCACGATGAAGCGGAGCTGGTCGAAAAGCTCAAAAGCTTCTCCGGTCGAACACGAAGCAAGGTCATCGTGATTTTCGATCATGGGCTGCCAGGGGGGAAATCGCATGACCTGTCCACCGGGCAGGTTGAGGTGCGGTTTGCTGCGGCCTCTCATGCCAATGCCGATACATTGATCAAGAAGCGCATTCGGGCAACCCGCGATCCACAGCAGATCACGGTTGTCTCTTCCGATCGTGAGGTTCTGGCGGTGGCTGATGGTCAGCGGATGCCGGTCATGACAAGCGAGCAGTTCGTGCTCTTTATGGCGGAAAAGATGGCTCCAGCGCCGGATGACTCATCCGGCCATGATGTCCACCTTACCCCGGCTGAGGTGGATGAGTGGATGCGGCTGTTCAAGAAGGGCAAAAAGTGACCGGGTCTTTCTCATCCGGTTCTAATTTGAACTTAAGGCCGGCCTCACGCACGCCGACTACCATGGTGGTCAGTGAAATGGCAGCAACGGACAGCGACGTATTGGTAGCGAGCAACCGGTGCCAGTTTCACCCGGCCTCCCTGATTGAGGAGGTCTCCTCAAAAGCGACCGTTTGTTGTGTCCCCCCCTCACAGCAAACGGTCGTTCTCCTTGTATCGCCTGTGCCGTAAAGAAGAGCGCGCCGGTCATTCCGGCGCGGTTGTGCTAGATCAGGGTCTCCAGCAGGTTCACCAGTTGCAGCGGCCGGATTGGCTTGTAGAGGATCGCGGCAACGTCGTAGTTCCGCGCCTCGAGTGCCAACTGCGGGCGCGCGGTCACCACCACCACCTTGCTGTTCTGCAGGTGCGCCATCGTCTGGATTGACGCCAGGAGCGCCAGCCCGTCGATGCCCGGCATGGCCAGGTCAAGCAGGATGATATCCGGGCTGGTCTGGGTCAGCAGCTCCAGGGCCATTGCGCCGCCCAGCGCCTCAGTGATCTCGAAGCCGCGCGGGGCGAGAATCCGGTGCAGCAGCACCAGGACTTCGGGTTCATCCTCAATGATCAGAACCAGCTTGTTCATGGCAGGCCTGTTTCCCATCAGGATACGTGCATTAGTGTAACACAAAGTGCTCCCACCTGTGTGGCTGCTATTCCGTACTGACGTGAGAGTAGGACAATGGCGGATGGGACAAAAAAACACCCTGACGCATGCAGCCAGAGTGTCCTGGGGAAGGTGGGCCCGGCAGGATTCGAACCTGCGACCGACCGGTTATGAGCCGGCTGCTCTAACCGCTGAGCTACAGGCCCGCTGAAACACGCGGGGAGAGAAAAGAGCGGGCAACGGGATTCGAACCCGTAAAAACAGCTTGGAAGGCTGTTGTGTTACCATTACACCATGCCCGCCAGTACCGGTGATGCGATTTGCCTGTCGGGGCGCCCGGATTCGAACCGGGGGCCTCACGGACCCAAACCGTGCGCGCTAACCGGACTGCGCCACGCCCCGCTGCCAGCTATTCTACCACTGCATCTTCACATAGTCCATCCACGCTTTAAGCCGCATGTGCAAATTCGTGTCGCCAACCCGAACTGACAGCAGGCCATACTCCGATCGGAAATGCTGCCCGGCCAGTTGACCGCTGTTGGATTTGCGAATAATCCTGATCATTTCTGGAAGGATGCCCAGTTGATCGGCCCAGTAGCGTTTCACGGTCGTTTCGTCGTGATCGATGTGGATCTGCAACTGGTAATTCAGCTTGTTGGCTGTGAACTGGCAGATCCAGCGATTCGCCAATCGAACCAGGGCCGGATCGGAATTCACAAACGCGACGTGGTTGCGGCGGGTCTTGCTGCCTTCGGCCATATACAGCACCACGAAATCCCGGAATGCCGGATCGGCCAGCAGAGCCGGCGCTTCCTGCCAGCCCCGGTCGTAGGCCGCCTGGCGCTGCGCGGCGTAGTGCTCCCGGTTGGCGGCAGCGCGCCGGCGCTGGGCGGCGGACTGTTTCTCAGTGGCCGGGATCGGGTAGTCCTTCACCCACGAATAGACCGTGGTGCGCGGCAGTTTCAGGCGCTCCACGATGTCGTCCAGCGCCATGTGTTGTTCCGTGCGAAGCGCGATTGCCTTCGCGCGCAGATGATCGTACCGGTGTGCCATAGCCTGTCCCCTTGCTGCGCTGGTGAGTATACCGGCCTCCTCAGATCGTGGGCAGCGAAAGAAAGCGGCCGGCGCTGACTGTTGCGCGCAGGCGTTTTGCGGTAAGCTTGGAGCAGTGAAGGCATCATCTGGTGAAGAGGAGTGCCCCGTGGCTGCTCGTGGCAAATTGACATCGGAAGAAGTGGCCCTCGCGTTCCTGATCGGCTTTGGCCTGTTGCTGATGATCCTGGCCGGCACGTTTGGAACGGCGCTGGAAAACGCGAATCCCACGCTGTTTGGAACGCTATTCGGGCTGGGAGTGGCCGCCTTTGTGATCGGCTTTGTGTTGTGGCTGGCCTTCGTCCGCCCGTGGACGCAGTTTGACGACATCAACCAGCCGAAAGATACCGGCCATCACGGCCACGCTGAACCCCACTGATACAGGCCAATCGCCAATAGAAAAAGCCCCGCGTCTGGTTGCGCGGGGCTTTTGTTTTGTGTGCTGCGGCGGGATACTACCCGCCCGGCTGGCCTTCCGGGGTGAGCGTCACGTCCGCTGGAACGCCCTCGATCGTCGGGGTCGGTGTTGGTGTGGCGTTAGCGCATTGCTCTGCCGCGTCACTCAGTTTGGCGGAGACGCTGCTGTCGGTGATGATGCCCAGCGCCCAGCGGTAGTATTGCGCCGCCGGGCAGTACTCGGTCTGGTAGACGTAGGCGTCGCCACAGCGCGCGTAACTGCGGCCGAGGCGCTGGTACACGTCCCGATACTGCGGCACTTCTGCGTAAATGTTTTCCCACTCGCGCACTGCCAGCAGGCATTCCATCCCTTCCGAGTTGAGGCCGTCCAGGTAGCGCCCGGCCACATACGCTTCGTATCCCAGGTCGCCAATTGGGGCGATGGCCCGCGCCTGCTCAGCCAGCAGGATGCCCTCCGCCAGCCGGTCGCTGCTGGTGGCGGTCAGGTACTGGCGGGCCAGCGTGGTGAGCGCCTGGTGGAGCATAGTTTCCACGTCGGCCTTGCGGAAGTTGGGGTCCACCGCCCGCAGGATGTCGAGCCTGGCGATCACCGTCTGATAGTCGCGGGTAGTCAGCGCGGCCTGGGCTTCCGCGTACAGCGTGTCGGCCGAGGGCAGGGCCAGGCCGGGCGTGGGCGAATTGACCGGGGTGGCGGAGGCCGGCAGCGTGGGGGTGGGTGTGGGCGTCTCGGTTGGAGAGGGCGTGGCGGTGGCGGCCAGCACTTCGGTCAGGAGCGCGGCAGCTTCCGGCAGGTCAGCGCCCAGCGTCACGACCACGTGTTGCAGGCGCATGGCCGCCAGCTCGCGATTGTCGTTGGCCACATCCGTCAGGGCCAGGTCATACTGGCGCTGGATATCCGCCTGGCGGGTAGATACGGCGATGTTTTCCACGGCGCGGATGCCGTCGTTATACCCGGCCAGCCCGGCCAGGCCGATGATGCTGCACGACAGACAGGCGACAACAATACCAACCAGCGCGAGCATGACGAGACTCGGCCCGCCTGCCGGCGCGCTGCCGGCGGGAACCGGCGGCTGTCCGCCCTGCGGGCCGGGCGCAGCGGCGGACTCGGTGCCGCTGGAATTTTCTGGGAATTGGGTGGTCATAACCCTCGTTGAATCTCACTGAGATTATCGAAATCAGCGGGCGGATTATACCTGTTCGCCTGCCCCCTGACCAGACGCAGCCTGCCAGCGTGGCGTCTGGTCGGGCCATTACTGGCGGGAGGTCATGGACCGGGAAGCGGGGAGGCGCTCAGGCCGCCTGCGGCACTGTGAGCGTGATCAGCGTGATTTCCGGCGGGCAGTTGAAGCGCACATAGGGCGAAGTCATCCCGATGCCCCGGTTGACGTACAGGTGCATCCCGCCCAGGGTGTAAAGGCCCTGGTCATACTTGTGGCCGAGGAAGGGGAGGACTGGCGCGCCGATGCCCGGCAGCCGAACCTGCCCG
>CAZGYW010000067.1:1561-8858 GCA_964530495.1 uncultured Anaerolineae bacterium | reverse complement strand
AACGTGCCGGGCAGCATCATCAGATCGCCCCCAGAGTCCGTGGTGCCCTGACGGTGACCGGCCGCCAGGGCGCGGACACTGGCCGCGATCAGGCTCGGATTGAGCAGTGCCGCACCTTTCATCTCGTACAACCCGTAGGTAGCGTAGGCGGCGTGCGATTCGTCAGCCAGGCAGGCCACGCTGGGGGCCAGCTTGCCGCAGTAGCGCTCGGCATGGCGCGGTTCGCCCATGCCCACCGTGATCACCTGCAGTCCTGCCGCTTTGAATTCGTCCCTGTGTAGCTCTAACTGAGCCAGCCATTCACGGCAGAACACTCAGCCAAAGTGGCGCAGGAAGGTCAGGACGGTGGGGCCGGCGGCCCACAGACTGCTGAGGGAGACATCCTCCCCGGTGCTTGACTTCAGCGTGTAATCCGGCGCGCTGTCGCCAATACTCAAACGAAGTTTTTCCATGCGGTCTTTCCTTTCATTGCGAATCGGCTAAATCACTCAGGAACGCGATCAGATCGCGATTGAATGCGTCCGGTGTTTCTTCCATCGGCAGATGCCCGGCGTCAGGATAAGCGCGCCAGGTCGCGCCCGGCAGCAGGTCGCGCAGCGCCGCGCCCTGGGCCAGCGGGATCCAGGTATCCAGCTCTCCCCACTGGATCAGCGTCGGGGCGCTGATGGCGGCCACAGCCTCCTGCGAAAGGAGGTTGCCTCCTGCGTCCCGGACCAGGCCGACGAAGCCGTTGGGCCAGTCCTCGGTTTGCAGCACGCGGGCGTAGCCAGCCGCCACTTCCGGCGTGACGGTGAAGGCCGGCCCATAAGCGGAAGCCAGCAGATCGTTGAAACGCTCCGGCGTGATGAGGGCCGGGGCCAGGACCTGCACCCAGCGCGTCAGCGGCGGGAAGGCGACGATGCCGCCGATCCACTGCGGCGGGCCACCCGCGCCGCCGACCGCGCCATCCACGTAGACCATGGCGCTGACGCGCTCCGGGTAGCGGGCGGCGGTGTGGGCGATCACGCTGCCCCCGGCGCTGTGGCCGACAATCGCGGCCCGCTCGATGCCCAGCGCGTCCATGAAAGCGACGGTGAAATCGGCCTGGTGAGCATGGCCGTAGTCAAAGTCCAGCGGCTTGTCCGTCAGTCCGAAGCCGGGGCGATCAAAGGCGATGGCGCGGAAGCCGGCTGCCGCCAGCGCGGGCAGGTTCTCCCGCCAGGAGAACGTCGAGCCGCCCATGCCATGCAGCAGCAGCACCGGGAGGCCGTCCTCCGGCCCGGCGGCAACGTAGTACGTGCGAACGCCAGAAACATCCACAAACGCGCCGTCCGGATCGGCCAGCGCGGCCGGATCGGTTCCAGAGGCCAGGGGGAGCAGGTAGGGAATGATCAGGGCCGCGATCAGGATCGCCAGCAACGTCCACCCGACAATTTTCCGCGCACGCTTCATCGCTCGTTTCCTCCCCACATCGCGTTTCCTTCGGTGATTATTCTAGACGAAGTGTGAGGTATTGTCCAGGTAATGACCAGTAAATTCACCAGATTCTCATGACGCACGGCGCTGTGGCAGGCTGGTACTGCGTGCCGAAACAGCGTACTATGGCGGGCGTACTCGTCTGGATTGGCGCAGGGGAAGCGAGGGGAGCGATGGCGCGCGTGGATCGGTTGACCGTGTACACGACCCTGCTGGCTGACGGCCTGGTGCCGCTATTCTACCACGAGGAGGCGCCGATCACCTGCCGGAGGATTTGCTTCGTGCCCTGCGCCTGACGTGCGTCACCGTGGTGCCAGCCAGCTAACGCGAAGCCGGGCCGCTAAGGCCCGGTGTTTTCGTATAGTCAGGACAACGCGCATCAGGTTACCCGGTGAGGGCGCTTTCAGCTCGCCTCACATTCGGGCAGGGTGTCCATGATGCCGGTGATGACCTTTTCGATCTCGTCGATGCTGGTCTTCTTCGGGTCAGCCTCGCAGACCTTCTTGCCGCGGCGCAGCACCACGATGCGATCCACTACCTGGAAGACGTGGTAGATGTTGTGCGTGATGAAGATGACCGAGAGGCCCTTGGCCCGCGCGTTCTGGATGAACGCCAGCACGCGGTGCGTTTCTTCGACGCCCAGGTTGTTGGTTGGTTCGTCTAGCACGATGAGCCGCGAATCGAAGTACATGGCCCGGGCGATGGAGATCGACTGGCGCTCACCACCGGAAAGCGACGTGATCGGCGTATCCGGGTTGATGTACTTGGTGATGCCCAGGTCCGTCAGCAGCTTGCGGGCCTGGTCATTCATGAACTGCTTGTCCATGCGCTGCAGGAATGGCGGGCCGGTTACCGGTTCGCGCCCCAGGAACAGGTTGCGCGTGATCGACAGTTGAGGGACGAGGGCCGAGTCCTGGTAAATCGTCTCAATGCCAAGCTGGATGGCATCCCAGGTGTTGTTGATCTCCACCGGTTTGCCGTCAAAGAAGATTTGCCCGGAAGTAGCGGGATGCGCCCCCGAGAGGATTTTGATCAGCGTGGATTTGCCCGCGCCGTTATCGCCCACCAGGCCGACGATCTCCTGCCGGCCAACGTTGAAGGTGACATCGTTGAGGGCCTGCACGCTGCCAAAGCTCTTGCTGATGCGTTCCATGCGGACCAGGTCAGTAGTCGTCATCGCCTTACCTTCCGTTCCCGCCGTGGCGGCGCTCAAGGGTTGAGTGGAGCGCCATCATACCCAGGATGATCGCGCCGATGAAGATCTTGTAGGCCAGGCCGGGAACGCCGATCAGCACGATGCCATTGCGCATCAGGCGCAGGATGAGCACGCCGAGCACGGTCCCGATGATCGTGCCGCGCCCGCCGGAGAGCGCCGTGCCGCCAATGACGACCATGGCGATGACCTCCAGCTCGTAGCCGTCACCGCTGTTCGGGTTAGCGGCAGACACGCGGATGGAGCTGGTGATGCCGGCGTAGGCCGACATGACGGCGGAGAGGATGAACAGCCAGATTTTGGTTCGGCCGACTTTCACACCACGGGCGATGGCCGCCATGGGGTTGCCACCCGAAGCCAGGATCCAGTTGCCCGCTTTGGAATTGGTCAGCACGTAGTACAGGACGACCGCGAACAGGATGAACCACAGCAGCGACGCATAGATGCGCACTTCGCCGATGGTGAAGCCGCCCACGAGGACATCCACCAGGGGCGAATTGGCGTTCCACGTGCGTTGTGGAAAACCGTCGGTGATGTACAGCGCCGATCCACGTACAATCAGCAGCATGCCCAGCGTGACCAGGAATGACGGGATGCGCAGCCGGGTGACCAGCCAGCCGTTAACAAATCCGATCGCAACCGAAATCAGGAGTGCCAGCACGAACCCGACCTCGAGTGAAGTGAGGCCGGCATTGAAGAACGTCCACATAATTACCGCTGAGAAACCGAAGACCGAACCGACCGAAAGGTCAAATTCGCCGGCGGTCATCAGCATGGTCATGCCCAGGGCGAGCATGCCCAGTTCGGGGGTGAAGGCCAGCAGGTTGCTGATGTTGGTGGACGACAGGAAGCGGGGGTTCAGCACCGTGAAGACAATGATCTCTGCGACAAGCAGCACCAGGGGGCCAAATTCCGGCGCGGCAATCAGCTTTTTGTAGAAAGGCACGGCGATTGTCTTCTGCAGGCGTGAGGATGATTCCATCGACTGCCTCGATATGGTTATGGGTCTGACGGTCCGGTACAGGGGAGGGGACCGGCGCCGCAGCGCCAGCCCCCTGCGGTGCAAACAGGGCCTCCCGGCCTATGTGAAGCGGGCCGGGAGGCTGTGCTGCAGTGACTAGTTGCAGCCCATCAGGGCGCCGTAGACGTCAACCTTGTCAGCACCGTACAGCGTGCCGACGATGATGTCCGTGGGCGGGATGCCACCGGCCGCCATCATGGCCTGGGAGAGCGCCAGATAGCTGGTCAGCTGCGGGTCCTGCCAGGTGGCTGCCAGAACATAGCCCTCGCGCACTTCCTGGACCGTGTCGCAGGAGTTGCCCCAGCCGACCACGGGGATCGAGCCAGCCGCAACACCGACCTGGTCAAAGACGCGCTTGATGCTGCCGGTTACCAGGTCGCCCAGGCCGATGATCGCATCGATCTTATCGCCGTTGGCGGTCAGGTAGTCGGCCATGTGGCTGATGATCTCGGCCTGGTCCAGCGTGGCATCGGTGATTTCGTACTCAACACCGAGCGGGCCAAACACGCTGTCGATACCGTTGGTCTCATTGACCTGGTAGGTCGCGCCGGGGACTTCCACCGGCATCCAGACAAAGCTGCCGGCCTCGACATAGCCGTTATCGACCATGTACTGGGCCCAGTCCGCGCCGATGACGTAGTTATCGCCACCAACGTAGGCGTCACGGCCGCTGGTCTTGTCCTCGGTGTTCATGATGATCACCGGGATGCCGACCGCATGCGCTTCCGCGATGACTTCGGTCAGGCTGCCGGGGTCGGGGGTGCTGGTGACGATGCCAGTCGCCTCAGCGGCGATGGCGGCCCGGATGGCTTCCTGCTGGGAGGGGACGTCACCGGCATGGAAGGAAGTGCGGACCTCAAGCCCGGTGTCCGCGGCGAACTGCTCAGCCCCGCCCAGGAAGAATACCCACACCGGGTCAGCCGGATCGCCATGGGAAATCCAGTAGAAGACCTTGGGCGCGTCCTGGGCCAGGACGGGGAGTGCCACCGTCAGGACCAACCCGACGACGACGAGGATAGCTGCCAATCTCTTGATCATGTTAGTACCTTTCTCAAAATGCGTCTCTATGGTGCACAGTGTTGCAGGTTGAGCAGGGAGGCCTGGAGCGCTGTCCGGGGCAGATGCTTTCTCCGCCGTCATTTCAAGCCGGGAAAGCCATGCGCTCTGACCATCACTGGCGGCATGGATTCCACGTTGATCATGGTGCAGCGGATGGAAACTTGCCTCGTTCAGCGTGCTCCGGGCATCTCCGGCGCGCATGACCTGCATCACCCCTAATGTTATGGTCATTTGTCAGGAGTGTCAAATCCGGGTTGGGCGCACCGGCCGGGAGCCGGGCGCAATGCCCTGGCTCCCGGCGTGATACCGTCGGGCGCTAGACGCCCAGCAGCTCCTTGGCGCGGCTGGCGGCGACGCTGGCGTTCAGCGCGAAGCCGTCAGCGCCGATCTCCTCCACAAACGCGGCGTTGACGCCGGGGCCGCCGACCATGATCTTGACCCGGTCGCGCAGGCCGGCGTCTTCGATGGCTTTGATGGTCCGGCCCATCATCGGCATGGTGGTTGTCAGCAGGGCAGACATGCCAACCAGTTGAGCATTCTGCTCCTGGATGGCACGCACGAACTTCTCCGGGGCCACATCCGGCCCGAGATCGGTGACCTCAAACCCGGCGCCTTCCCACATCATGGCGACCAGGTTCTTGCCGATGTCGTGCAGGTCGCCCTTAACCGAGCCGATCACGGCGCGGGCAACCGGCTCCACGCCGGTCTCGGCCAGCAGCGGGCGCAGGACAGCCATGATGCCTTTGGTGGCCAGGGCGGAAGCCATCATTTCCGGCAGGAAGTACTCGCCTGTCTCGAACTTGCTGCCAACCGTCTCCATGGCGGGGATCACGATGTCGTTGATCAGGATGTCCGGTGTGGTGCCGTCGGTCAGGGCCTGCCTGGCAGCCGCCAGCGCCTCGGGTGCGTGACCGCCGATGATTGCCGCCTTCATCGCGTCCAGCGCGGGTGAAGAGGCCCGCGGCTTGAAGAGCGCGGCCGCTTCCTCCGGCGTGAGGGCGCGGGCGGGCATGGCATCCGGGCTGACACTGGTGACCCTGATCGCCGGAGGCTCCGGGTAGCCCTCCCAGTACCCCTCCGGGCGGCGGCCTGGCGCGTTATCCGGGGCATAGTCCCCGTATTCGCGCAGGGCTTCAACCATCGCCACGATGTTTTCCGCCGGGACGTTGGCCTGGATGTTGTGGACGGTGGCGGCCATGAACCCACCGCCGGGGCCGAAGTCATCCACACGGCGGCGCACTTCGTCCCTGACCTGCTGCGGCGTGCCATCGGTAAAGACGCCCTGGGTATCCACCAGGCCACCCCAGAAGGTGATTTCCTTGCCGAAGTCGCGCTTGAGGCCCTTCGATTCCATGCCGGCCGCGCTGACCTGGACCGGGTTGATCGCGTCCACGCCGACCTCGATCAGGTCGGGCAGGATCTCACGGATCGCGCCGCAGCTATGGAAGAAAATCTTGGCGTTGGTGCGAGCCCTGATGAAGTCGAAAATGCGCTTGTGGCGCGGCTTCATCACGCGGCGGTAGATCTCCGGGCTGACGAGCAGGCCAAGCTGCCCGGCCACGTCGTCCGCTTCCTGCACCACGTCGGCGTAATCGCCGACCAGCGGCAGGGCGATCTCCCAGTAGGCCAGTTTGAGGTCGACGATGGTGTCCATCAGGTATTCGAGCAGGTCGAGGTTGTTCACCAGGTCGGGGTAGAACTTGCCGAAGCCGCGCGTCCAGGCCGTCAGCTCGATGAATCCGGCCGCCAGCCCGCCCAGGATCACCAGCTCGCCCAGGTCGTCCGCTACGTGGCGGGCGGCCTCCGCCAGCCCGACGAAGCGTGCCGGATCGGTGGGATCGAGCCAGGGGTAGTTCTTGATGTCCTCTTTGGTTTTCGCCTCGGCCAGCGGATGGTGGAACATGTCGTAGAACCAGCCACCCTCTTTGGGCATGCGCCAGCCGACGCCCCATTCGTCATGGAAGAATTTGTAACCGGGCATGTCGGTTTCGTTGATGACGATGTTGAAGGTGGCGGACGAGCGCGGGGCGACGTTGCGGCAGTCCGCGCCCAGCGCCTGGCGCACGTCGTCGTCGACCTCCACGATCTGCTGGAAGATGTCCATCACGCGGATGTCGACCTCCGGCAGGCCGAGCACCTGGCGCAGGTTCCGGTAGGAGTGGACGTTGATGCTGGTGAGCACCGTCCCGCCGAGGTCAAAGGGGATGCGATCGGGTTCCTTGTGCTTAAGGGCGAGTTGGCCGCGTTGGCGTGAATTCATGATGTCCTCCTGGGTCTCCGCGAGTCAGTTTATTACGAGATCAGGGCAGCGCCCCCAGCGCATCCCGCACGGCGGCGGCGATGTGCGCGGCAGCGCGCTGCATGTTGGTTTGGCCTTCCGCGGCGGTTGCCCGGCGCGGATCGTCTTCGGCGTGCACCGTGCGATCCGCTGTGGGCTGGCCGGGGAAGGTGAGATAGTCGATGATCGCCCAGTCCGCGTTCTTCAGCGGCTCCGGCAGGGTGGGCAGGTTTTCCAGGCGGACGGCTTCCGGCTGGAGCGCCAGCATCAC
>CAZGYW010000067.1:0-1461 GCA_964530495.1 uncultured Anaerolineae bacterium | reverse complement strand
GGCAGCCCCAGGTAGTCCAGCATCTCCGGCGGACGCTCGCGCTCGGTGCCGAAATACAGGGTGGGCATCACCAGCCCGCCGGTCTGCTCCGCGGCCAGGAGCGCGACCGCTTCGGCATTGAAGGCGTCAACGCCCAGCGGCAGGTGCGGCCCGTGCCACTCCAGCAGGCCGAGGGGCAGGTAGGCGACCGGGGTCCGGGCCAGCTCCGGCAGGATTTCGTCCGGACGCAGGTGTTGGATGCGGCGTGTTCGCAAAGTCATGGCAGGTCTACCTCTGTAAACGTAGTCTCGGCGCCATCATGATCGGCGGTCAGGCGTAATTCGGCGCGGCGCGCACCCTGCGGCGGGTGGGTCACGGCATCCAGGGCCAGCAGGCGGAGCGGGTGGGCGGCGCCCAGGGCTTCCCGCCCCAGGAACTGCCCGCCGCCGTCCAGCCAGACCAGGGCCAGCGCCCCCGGCGCGAAAACGCCGCCGCGCGCGGTCAGGCGGGTGTAGCCCTCCGCCTGCGGCTCGGCGCGGAGCGGCGCGGTCAGGCAACCCGCCGCACTCACGCTGACGACCGGACCATCCGCCCGGCAGGCGCCCCACTCGATGGCGAAGCCGGCGGTCTGGCCCGGCGCGATGGCGCGGAACGGGCTGAGCAACTCGGTCTCCATCAGGAAGATGCCGCTGTCCGCGTAGTTCAGGTTGCCGACCCGGCCCGCGCCCACCGTCCAGACCTCGACCGTTGTACCGTTGTCCGGGTACTCGCCCTCCGGCTCGTAGGTGAAGCGCTCAGCGAAAGCGAAACCCGCCGTCGGGTTGCTGAAGGCGATCCAGCCAGCCGGGGAGTCGAGGCCGACTTTGCCAATCACCCACTGGTAGGGCGCTTTGAACAGGCCGGTCGCGGCCTCCACCTGCCACTGCGGGTTATCTTCTTCCCCGAACATGACGGTGAAGCCGCGCGGGAAGCGGCTGGCCGGGTTCAGGGGCGCGGTGACGACGCAGGCCGGGTCGTGTGCGCGAGTTCCATCCGGAAGCTGGCGGTCGGCGCGCAACTGGGCGACATCCCAGATGCTCCAGCGGATCGGGCGGTCCAGTGTGTTGCGGAAGGTGATGTCCAGGGCGACGCGACTGCTGCCGCGCCGGAGGGTGAAGCGGCGCGTAATCTGGACGCCGGTGCGCGGGTCGGGCGGGCTGGTCATGGCGATGATCGCCCGGCCGGGAGTGGCTTCGAAAGCGTCCACGTGGTAACGCCCGCTATCGAGCACCGGGTCGGGCGGGCCGTGCCACTCCGCATCGGTGTCCCAGCCCTGGGGGGACGGCCACGTCTTATCGCCGCCGTAATTCTTCCAGGCGGCCAGCGAGCCGTCCCCCTGGTGCTCTTCCGGCGTGAAGAGCTTGCCGGCCAGGTCTGGATCGACGAACAGGTAAGGGTAGGGGCCGAGGTCGCAGGCCATGACGCGCCCGCCGATATCCGGGA
>CAZGYW010000066.1:0-8913 GCA_964530495.1 uncultured Anaerolineae bacterium | reverse complement strand
GGTAGAAACAGAAAACCCGCGCTGAGATCGTCTGGCGCGGGTTCTGTTGTTATTCCGGGCGATTGCCAGGCGTTAGCTGACCAACTTACGTAACCACGAGCGAGTTGTCACCGCCATAGGGGTTGGGAACGTAGGCGTCAGCCTGCCAGTCATTGGCCCAGGCCCCATCCAGCACATAGCGAAACTGGTATTGGCGGTTGGCATCCAGTTCAAGAGTCACGCTGTGCCGGCCATCCTTGAGCTTCCGCATCGGGGTGGCACTCGCATCCCAGCCGTTGAAATCGCCCACCAGGAAGGCCTGGCGCGCAGCGGCTGCTCTGGGGACCTCAAAGGCCACCTTGCAGATCGGCTTGCTCTTGAGGTGCTGCTTCTTCAACATTACGTCAACTCCTTACTCTTACAGTACGTACGGCGGCCGCCGGGCCTGTGAAAAAACCGCTGCGGACCACCCGGCAGAACGGGTTCGCCTGCCTTGATCCGCCAGTCTAGCCGTGCCCCGGCGAAAAATGAACCGGCAGAATGGGCCAATCTTTTTGTCCATCTTGACCAAGCCCGTCGCTTGACCCTGCCGGCTGCACAGGCTATTCTTGGCTGTGCTTTCTCCGCGACTCTTTCTGGGAGCATTTCATGATTCGACCCATTGCATCCGTGGAAGTTACCCCGAAACTCCCGGCCAAGTTGGAACGCCTGATTGAACTGGCCTACAACCTGCGCTGGAGCTGGGACCACGATTCGATCAACCTGTTCCGCCGCCTGGACCGCGAACTGTGGGAAACCACCGAACATAATCCCGTCCGCCTGCTGGGGATGATCCCCCAGGAGAAGCTCGAGGATGCGGCGGAAAACGACGCTTTCCTGGCCCACCTGGACCGCGTCTGCAAGAACTTTGACCACTATCTGACCACTCACAACACCTGGTTCCGCAAGCATTATGGCGATTTCGATAAACCGTACATCGCCTATTTCTCCGCCGAGTTCGGTCTGACCGAATCCGTGCGCAACTATTCAGGCGGTCTGGGCGTCCTCAGCGGCGACCACCTCAAGAGCGCCAGCGACCTGGACATCCCCCTGGTGGGCGTGGGCATCCTGTACCAGGAAGGCTACTTCCAGCAGTATCTGGGCGCCGACGGCTTCCAGCTCGAAGAGTACCCGACCAACGACTTCCCTAACCTGCCCATTGAGCGTGTCCTGGACAAAAACGGTAGCCCGCTCAAGATCAAGGTTCCCATGCCCGGCCGGGAGATGACCGTCCGTGTGTGGAGAATCCAGGTGGGGCGCATCAAGCTCTTCCTGCTCGATTCCAACCTGCCGGAGAACGTCGAGGAAGACCGGGACCTGACCGACCGGCTGTACGGCGGCGACCGCCGCACGCGCATCCGCCAGGAAGTCCTGATGGGCATCGGTGGCCTGCGCGCCCTGGAGGCGATGGACCTCCGCCCGGTCGTGTGCCATATGAACGAGGGGCATTCCGCCTTCCTGTCGCTGGAGCGCATCATGACCCTGATGCGTGAGGAGAACCTGACCTTTGAGGAAGCCCTGCACATCAGCAGCGCCGGCAATGTCTTCACCACTCACACCCCGGTCGCGGCGGGCCTGGAGCGCTTCGGCTTTGATCTGATTGACGAGCATTTCACCGCGCTCTATCGCCAGCTTGGCCTCAGCCGTGACCAGTTCATCAATCTCGGACGCGAGAACATGGGCGGCTACGACCTCTTCTCAATGCCCGTCCTGGCGCTGAAGACGTCATCAGCAACCAACGCGGTATCCAGATTGCACGGCGAAGTCAGCCGCGAGATGTGGCAGTGGATGTTCCCCCGGATTCCGCGCCAGGAGATCCCCGTCGGCTCCGTCACGAACGGCATCCATGTGGGCACCTGGGTCAGCCAGGAGATGGCGCAACTCTTCGACCGCTACCTGGATCCGGGCTGGCGTGAGCGCCCCGAGAATCCCGAGGTCTGGGAGAATGTCGAGCGCATCCCGGATGGCGAGTTGTGGCGCAGCCATGAGCGCCGGCGCGAGCGCCTGGTGGCCTTCGCCCGCAAGCGTTTGCGCCAGCAACTGGTGCGGCGGGGCGTCTCGCAGGTGGAAATCGCCGCTGCCGATCAGGTCCTCAACCCGGATGCCCTGACGATTGGCTTCGCGCGCCGCTTCGCCACCTACAAGCGAGCCACCCTCCTCTTCCGCGACATTGAACGCCTGGTGAGCATCCTCAACGACTCCGATCGCCCGGTGCAGCTCATTTTCGCCGGCAAGGCGCACCCGCACGACATCCCCGGCAAGCAGTTGATCAAGGACATCATCACCACCGCCCGCCGCCCGGAACTGCGCGACAAGATCGTGTTCCTTGAGAATTACGATATGACCATCGCCCGTTACCTGGTGCAGGGCGTAGATGTGTGGCTGAACACCCCGCGCCGCCCCAAGGAAGCCAGCGGCACCAGCGGCATGAAAGTCATCTACAACGGCGGGCTGAACGCCAGCATTCTGGATGGCTGGTGGGCTGAAGGCTACGACCACACCCTGGGCTGGGCCGTCGGCAGCGGGGAGGAATACCCGGAAGCCGAGTGGGAGATGCAGGACAAGATCGAGAGCCAGGCGCTGTACGACCTGCTTGAGCGGGACATCATCCCTACCTTCTACGAGCGTGGCCACGATAACCTGCCCACCGCCTGGATTCGCAAGATGAAGAACTCGCTGGAAGTGCTCAGCCCGGTCTTCAACACCCACCGCATGTTGCGCGAATACACCGAGCAGTACTACGTCCCCGCCTACCAGCGCTACCAGGCGCTGACCACGCCAGACCTGAGCCGCGGCCGGCAGTACATCGACTGGTGGAATCGCATCAAGGGCGAATGGTCGCACGTCGCCATCAAGAAGGTCGACGTCTCCAGCGAGGCTCTCAAGGTCAGCGAGGAGATGAGCGTGCGCGCCTGGGTGCAGTTGGGCAAGCTCACGCCGGAGGAAGTCAAGGTCCAGCTCTACTACGGCCGCCTGGACACCCAGGGCTTCATCCAGAACGGCAAAGCAGTCGATATGGCGGTAGTCAGGCAGGCCGATGACGGCACCTATGAATACGCCGGCACGTCCGCCCACACCGATACAGGCGAGTATGGCGTTTCCGTGCGCGTCCTGCCCCATCACGAAACGCTGGACGGCGACGCTCAGACCGGCCTGGCCCACTGGGCGCACGAATAACCCGGATCGTGCTGCAACACAACACCCCCTGCCGGCGCGCCTGACAGGGGGTGTTTGATCGACCGGCAAGCGGATTAGCCTTCGCGGGCCAGCCGCCACAGGTCGCGCAGGCGCGGCGTCTGCCCGGCAAGCAGCGTCCGCACGCGAAACAGCCGCGCCGCAAACCACACCGTCAGCACCGCCGACCCGAACACCAGTCCCAGGCTGAGCAGCACCTCCCCGGTCGGGACGGGCGTCACTGCCAGCCGCTGGACCATCGCCACCGGGGCCGTGAGCGGCACCAGACTGAGGACGACGGGCAGCGTGGCGTTCGGCGCTTCCACAAACAGGGTGATGAAGTAGAACGGCAGCATCGCCGGCAGGGTGAAGACCACCGCCATCTGCGGCCCCTCGCGCATGGACTGCGAGACCGCCCCCAGGGCGGCGTACATCCCGGCGAACAGGCAGTAGCCACCGATGAAGAACAGCAGCACCCACACGAGCAACTCAGGGCGCACCGCCAGGTCAGCCAGCTCCGGGAACACCGCGCCCAGCCGTCCCAGCACGAACACCGCCGCCGCTCCCCAGACCAGCACCTGCAGCAATCCCACCAGTCCGGAGGCAAGCATCTTGCCCGCCAGCAGCGGCAGCGGCCGGATGGTGGAGAGTATCACTTCCAGCATGCGCGATTCCTTTTCCTGAATCACGCTCTGCAGCAGGTACCCCCCGGCGAAGAAGGTGGAGAATGCCAGCAGAATGGCGAACACGTACACCATCCAGAACAGCGTCTCCGAGTTCCGGGCGACAGTCGCCTCGCCGGTTTGAATCGCCACCTGGTGCTCCACGAAGGTGATGTTCTGCTGCAGCCGGCGTGCAAGGTCGCGGTCCACGCCGCGCAGCAGGGTGTCCATCAGGTACGCCCGGAAGAACCCATCCGTATCCATCCCCAGGAGGCCCAGGGTATCCACATAGCGGGTGATCGCGCCGGTTGCCATGTAGTCCGCCGGGATGACATACGCCGAGTCGATCTCGTCGTTCTCCAGCGCAGCCAGCGCGGCGTCCTCGCTGTCATAGCGGGTGAGCGCCGTGCGGAACATTCCCGGCGAGGCAAATGCCCCGCTGAGGTCCACGTACCCGATCTTTCCGACAGCGTCGTCCCCGGTATCCTCAGTCGGAGCATCAGCCTCCTGCGTGGCACGCCAGTCCATATACGCCTGCAGGCCCAGCACCCCCACCACCAGCAGCACCGGCACCACGAAGGTCATGACCAGGTAGGCGCGACGCCTGGTTTGCTGCCGAAAATCAAACTGGAAGACCTTCCAGAAGTTCTGCATGTTACTGCCCCTCCTGGGCCGTGGTCAGCATGGTCCGGCGGCCCTGCCGGATTGCGTCCAGGATCGCGCGCGGTGAAAGCCGCTTGCCGTACATCAGCAGCCCGATCCGGAAGATGTTGGCCGCCAGCCAGACCATCAGCACCACCGCGGCCGCCATCAGCGCCAGGCTGAGCGCCACCTGCCAGCCCGGCACGCTCCCCATCGGCAGGCGCATCAGCATCGACACTGGCGCCGTCAGCGGGAACAGGGAGAGGATCACCGGCACCGTGCCATTCGGATTCTCCATGAACGTCATGATCAGGAGGAAAGGCAGCACCGCCGGCAGGGTCAGCAGCCCGGCCACCGACCGGCCCTCCTGCTCCGCCGTCACTGCGGCCCCGATTCCGGCCATGATCGCGGCATTGAGGAAATACCCCAGGAGCAGGTACGCCAGGCTGAGCAGGATGTAATCCGTGGGAATCTGCACTGCCTGAGCGAAGGCGCTATCCGCCTGCAGGCGCAGCAACCCGTAACCGGCCGCCGCCCACAGCGCCACCTGAGTCAGTCCCAGTGCGCCCAGGCCCAGCAGCTTGCCCCACAGCATCTCGAGCGGCGTGCAGCTCGTGAGCAGGATCTCCATCATCCGGTTTTCTTTTTCCTCCACCACGCCGGACATCAGGAACTGGGATGTGGTGTTGACGGCCATGAGCAGGATGAAGGCGAAAATGAACGGCGTCAGGAATTTCGCCATGAACGCGCTCTGGTTATCCAGCTCGTTCCCGGTTGCCAGCTCAACGACCGTCAGATCCATCGGATCCATCAGCCGCGCCACTGGCACATCGGACGGCGTCCTCGCCACCAGGTTGGCATAGACAAACGCATCGAATTGATCCTGGATGCCTTCCGGAACGTTCTCCTCGGCATAAGCCTCCACCCGCCCCAGGCGCATGAAGTCCTCCGGCACGACGAAGTACGCGCCGATTTCCCCGGCCAGCAAGGCGGCCTGGGCTGCCTCCGTATCGTCAAACAACAGGTACTCGGCCGGTTGCTCCAGCGCCTGGTCGAGCACCCCGGCCTGATCCACATAGCCGATCGTGCCCAGTTGCCCCGTGTTCGTGTACGTCGCTTCAGACAGGTTGAAGATCACGAACATCATGATCAGGCTGAACGCAGGCACGCCAAAGGCCGTCAGCAGGAAGGATTTGCGCCGGAAATTGAAGAAGTATTCCCGGCGGGCAATCAGCCAGATTTTACGCATCGCTCGCGCCTCCGTTCGCCGGGCTGCCCGCCACCTGGACGAAGATTTCCTCCAGGCTGGGCACCGCCAGGGTGAAGCTGCGCAGCCGGTGCGCCGGGCTGGCGGCGATGGCCTGCATGATCTGGTCGCTCGTCACGCCCTCGGCCAACTGAAGCAGCACATCGTGGCTGTTGTGGCCCGTTTCAACCGCGCGCACGCCGGGGATGGCGCTCCAGTCACCTTCGCCCTGAACCAGCACTGCGTTCCTGGCAAAGCGGCTGCGCACCTCGGTCACCGCGCCGTAGAGCACACACTTGCCATGATCGATCATCAGCAGGCGGTCGCCCATTTCCTCCACCTGGTGCATCACGTGGGTAGACATCAGGATGCTGGCGCCTTCATTTCGCAGGTCGAACAGCATGTCCTTGAGCAGGCGCGAGTTGATCGGATCCAGCCCGCTGAACGGCTCATCCACAATGATCAGCTCCGGCCGGTGCAGGATTGTGGAGACAAACTGCGCCTTCTGCTGCATCCCTTTGCTCAGCTCAGAGACCTTCTTGTTCTGAAACTCGCCCAGTTCCACCTGCTCCAGCAGCGCAATCGCGCGCGCCTTCGCGTCACCGGCGGCCATCCCTTTCAGTGATCCAAGGTAGACCATCAGCTCCACGAGGGGCACATTGCGGTACAGGCCGCGTTCTTCCGGCATATACCCGATCCGGTTCTTGGCGGCTTCATCCAGCGGGCCACCGAACACCGCGATCTCGCCGCGGTCAGGCCGCAGGATGTCCAGGATCATGCGCATGGTGGTCGTCTTGCCGGAGCCGTTCGGCCCCAGAAAGGCGAAGATCTCCCCGCGCAGCACCTCAAAGCTCAAGTCGTCCACAGCGACCAGCCGGTTGTAGGCTTTGGTCACCTGCCGTAGGTCAATGACACTCTGGTTGCTCATCTGATCACTCACTCCCCCTACAAGCCACACAGGGTAAACCGCGTCAGGCGGGATGGTCCTTTCCCACTGTATCACCGTCTCGCGCCCACGCCCCCCCAATCCTGCGGGGATGGCACAGCAAGAACCCTCCAGACGCTACTACGCGCTGGAGGGCGGCCAGGTTGCGACAGGTTGCGAAACAGCAGTCTTACCCGCCGTTTTGCGGCGTCACGGTGGGCACGGAAAGCGCCTCCAGCGCGGCGTTCAGCGCGGCCTCGAACTCACCCAGCACCGGCGCGATGTCTACCGGCCGCGGATCGGCCGGGGTAGCCCGCTGCCAACTGTCATCAATTTCCACGGCGCGCACTTCGCGGCGCAGCCAGTTCTGGAAGTGCAGCGCCTTTTCCTCATCAATCTGGTTCGGCGTCAGGATGGTGACCCGGCTATCCAGTACCTCAGCTAAGTGAAAGCCCGATTCCGTTTCTACCGGCCCCAGGAGTACACCTGGCTCAGCCGCGTAAACTGCTGCTGCCAGTGCGGCCGGCATCTGGTCGGAGGTCAGAAAGCCGAGGTTGCCGTCATTCGGCCGCGCTCCGCTGTCCAGCGACACCTCCGCCGCCAGGGTTGCGAAGTCCTCGCCCGCGGCCAGGCGGTCGATCACCTGCCGCGCTTCAGCCTCCGTTGCCACCAGGATGTGCCGCGCCCGCACGCGATCCACCTCTTCATCCACAATCTGGATCAGGTTGAAACCGTCGGCCGTCTGCAGCGGGCCAACCACATCCCCGATCCCGGCAGCCACGATGCTCGCCAGCCACGCCGCGGGCAGCGTCTCGCGGCTGTACCAGCCCGCATAGCCGCCATCCGCGGGAAAGAGTGAAACTTCCTCCACCAGCGTTTCAAACGCCTCGCCCGCTGCCAGGCGCTCCTGCACGGCCGCGGCCTCTGCTGCGGTCGCCACAACAATCCGGCGCAGTTCGTAAGCGTATTCACGCTCCAGCACCTGAATCACGTGGAAGCCGTACTCCGTCTGCACAGGTCCAACAACCGCGCCGGCTTCAGCCGCGAACGCCGCCGCCTCGAACGCGTCAACCATCTCGCCCCGGCCGAAGAAACCCAGATCCCCGCCGTTCCCCCGCGCGCTCTCGTCCAGCGACCGGCTGCGCGCCAGCTCGCCAAAATCGGCGCCATTGTCCAGCAGCGCCAGCACCTCACGCGCCTCTTCCTCTGTTGGCAGCAGGATGTGCCGCACTTCCAGCGCGCGCATCTGGATGTTCGCCTCCGCGCCCATCGCATCCAGAAGGGCCTGCTGCTCGCTGCGCACCGTCAGCTTGAAAGCGATTTCGTCAGAGGTGATCGCCGTGTAAGGCGCGATGCGCGCCAGATACGCCGCCTGCGCCTCCTCAAAACCAACGGGCAGCGATCCGTCGCCGGGCGGTTCCAGGCCGAGCAGGTTCAGCCACAGGTTATTGTACAGATGGGTGTCCGGCGCCAGCCCGCGCGCCCGGTGCTCCGCGTGCATGATTCGTTCCCTGATCATCGTGGTCAGGACGGTCTCCCCGAAGGCATCTGCCTCCGCCAGGGTGAAAAGCACCCCGGCCACTGTCGGGGCCATTGCATTATCCGGATCGGCGACATCCGCCGGGGTCAGGCGCGCCACCTGAATATTGGCCGCCAGCCCCTGCAGCGCCAGGTAGCGCTCATAGCGCACCCGCTCGCGGTACTCGCGGAGCGTGATCGGCAGCCCACCGGCCGTGGCGATGACCGTCTCCGGATCAAACGCCGGGTCATCGGTGGGGCGGAGGTAGGGCGGCAGCGTCGGCCCGGGGGCAGGCGTGGGTGCGGCGGCAATGGCCGTTCCAGCTGCGAAGTAGGCGGTCGCCGCCGCGGCGGTCTGCTCGGCGCCCTCAATCACAACCACCGGCTGGCGGCTGGTGGAAGCGCATCCAGCCGCGGCCAGCAGCACAACCAGTAGCAGAAGCGCTTTCGCGTGAGTTATGCGTCGCACAATGCCATCTCCATCTGGTAAGCGATAGACCAGCAAACAAAGAGGCAGGCCCGTACCGCACCTGCCCCCTAACCTTCCGTCAAATCCGGATCTGGACCGTGCTCAGTCCAGCATCTTCGTACGCGTCACCACGTCAACCTGCCAGGCTTCGCCCGGCTGCAGCTCCAGCGACCATGTTTGCAGGAACATCGTGCCCTGGTAACCACGCTCAAAACCCGCCTCGGAGAGAGTCACGGTCTCCAGCGGGAAGCGCCACAGC
>CAZGYW010000065.1:0-9059 GCA_964530495.1 uncultured Anaerolineae bacterium | reverse complement strand
AATTGAAACCGGCGGCGGGGCGCGGTATGATGGCCGGGCCCGTGCGCCATCTACTGGAGAGCGACCCCCGTCATGGCCCTGAGTCTGCCCGTCAACTACTGCCCGCGCTGTGGAACCGCGCTCGAAGCGCGGGAACGCTTCGGCGGCCTGCGCCCGTGCTGCCCGGCCTGCGGCTACGTCCACTTCTACGATCCGAAGGTCGCGGCGGCGGTCTTCATCCAGCAGGCGGGACAGGTGCTCCTGATCCAGCGCGCGGTGGAGCCGGAACGCGGCAAGTGGGCGCTCCCGGCGGGCTACGTGGATGCCCGGGAAGACCCGCGCGCCACGGCCGTGCGCGAGGTGCGGGAGGAAACCGGGCTGGACGTGTGCATCACCGGCCTGCTGGATGTGCTGCACAGCACGCAGCAGCCCGGCGCAAGCATCATTATCGTCTACGGAGGGGAGGTCACCGGCGGGCAGCTCCAGCCGCAGGATGACGCAGCGGCGGCTGACTGGTTCGGCCCGGAGGCGCTGCCGGAGATCGCCTTTGCCAGCACGCGCCAGATGATCGCCCGCTGGCTGGCCGCGCCTGATTCCGCCCCGCGCGGGCGCTGACCCGCCGCGCGCTGGCCCGAACCCGGGCCGGGCGGGTATAATCGCCCTCGCACGGATGTTCAACCCGGGATAGCCCTTTGACCGCTGACAGACCTTCCAGCGCCGACCTGCTGCGCCGCGCCGCGCCCTTCCTCAAGTGGGCGGGCGGCAAGAGCCAGCTTCTGGAGCAGTACGCCCCCCTGCTGCCGGCCGGGCCGGTCGCCACGTACTTCGAGCCGTTTGTGGGCAGCGGGGCCCTGTTCTTCGCCCTGCGCGGGCGGGACTTCGCGCGGCGCTACGTGCTTTCGGACGTGAATCCGGAGCTGGTCAACGTCTACCGGGCGGTGCGCGACGAGCTGCCGGCCCTGATCGCGCTGCTGGAAGCCCATCGCGCCGCGCACGCCGCCGACAGCCATGCCCACTACTATGCGGTGCGCGACCGGGACCGCGATCCCGGCTGGCCGGAGAGCGTCACCCCTCTGGAGCGCGCCGCGCGCATGATTTACCTCAACAAGACGTGCTTCAACGGTCTGTGGCGGGTCAACAGCCGGGGGCACTTCAACGTGCCGCTGGGCCGCTACACCAACCCGCCGATCCTGGACGAGGGCAAGCTGCGCGCCGCCTCCGCCGCCCTGCAGGGCGTGGATATCGCCGTGCGCGACTTCCGGGACGTGGCAGCCGCCGCCCGGCCGGGCGACTTCGTGTACTTCGACCCGCCCTACGTGCCGCTCAACGCCACCTCCAATTTCACGAGCTACGCCCAGCGGGCCTTCGGGGAGCCGGAGCAGCGCGCGCTGGCGGAGGTCTTCCGCGCGCTGGCCCGCAACGGCGTGCAGGCCATGCTCAGCAACGCTGACGCGCCGCTCGTCCACGCGCTTTACCACGATTTCCGCGTGGTGACGGTCAGCGCGCGGCGGGCGATCAACGCCCGCGCCAGCGCGCGCGGCGCGATCACGGAAGTCGTCATCCTTTCCCTTCGGGAGTTCTGAGTGATGAATTTTAAGTTTTGAGTTACAGGCACAGCGGGATCGCTGGCGCGGATGTTGCCCTCTCGCACCCCAACTCAAAACTCAGCACTCAAAACTCAACACTCGCTTGTGATTAGCGCCGGGCAGGGGCTATAATCACGCGGTACACGGCGCCTGTGACCGCGCCAGGACGATACCCGGACACGCTGGGGGGCATGGGTGTGCGGCAGGGGGCTGCATCCTGTGCCCTTTGCTGTTGTGAGGGAGACTGCTTATGTGGCGACAATCAGCGGCGCGCCCGGGCCTCGCCCGGCGCCTGATGCTACTGGGTCTGGTTCTGCTGCTGGCGGCCTGTGACGCCCTGCCCGGCGCGCCCATCGGCCAGGAGCCGATCGCAACCAACATCCCGCTCACGCTGGAGCAGGCCGAGGGTGTGGCCGGCACATTCCTCAAGGCGTGGCAGGACGGCAACTACGCGGCCATGTACCCGCTGATCAGCTTCCGCAGCCGCGAAGCCTACCCCGAAGAGCAGTTCATCAACATTTACACCAGCGTGGCCGAGGAGATGACCCTCCAGAGCCTGACCTATGCCATCCGCTCCAGCCTGCTCCAGGGCACCACGGTCGCCATCAGCTATGACGCCACCTTCACCACCAGTTTCCTGGGCACCTTTGACGACCCCGGCCGCACCCTGCGCCTGATCGTGACCGACGAGGGCTGGCGCGTGGCCTGGTCCACGGGCGACGTGTTCGCAGAGATGGCGGGCGGCGGTACACTCCTCCTCAGCCGCCGGATGCCGGTCCGCGCCAACATTTACGACCGCGACGGCAACGTGCTGGTCAACCAGAGCGGGGTGGCGATCCCGGTCACGGTGGTGCAGGAGAACATCCCGCGCGAAGAAGACTGCACCGAGACGCTCAAGCGCGTGCTGCGCCTGAACAGCACCGAGCTGCAGAGCATCTTCAGCGCCCGCGCGCCCAACTGGGTGACGCTGGTGGGCGAGATCGACGCTGAGACTTATGCGCTGGAAAACGAAGAACTTGTCGAGAATTGCGACGCAGCTTTCGAGGAACGTCCCACCCGGCGCTACGTTTCCGGCGGCCTGGCGCCGCATGTGATCGGGTACGTGGGCTATCCCTCGCCGGAAATGCTGCCCGCCCTGAAAGCGCGCGGTGTGCCGGAAGATGCCATCGTCGGCATCTCAGGCATCGAGCGCAGCTGGGACGAGGTGCTGGGCGGCACGGCGGGCGGCGACCTGCAGATCATCGCCGCTACCGGCCAGGTGCTGCGCACGCTGGCTTCAGCCGCCCCTGGCCCCAGTGAAAGTGTGTACGTCACCATCAATTCACGGCTGCAGCTGGCCGCCCAGCAGGCGCTCAGTGACGCCTACAACGTCGCCAACTGGGGGCCGATCGCGCGCGGGGCGGCGGCGGTGGTGATGGACGTGCACACCGGCGAGATCCTGGCCCTGGCCAGCTACCCGTCATTTGACCCCAACCTGTTCAACCCGGATTCGGCCCGCTCCGACGTGGGCGAGCGCCTGACGGATATGCAGAACAACCCGCGCCAGCCGCAGATCAACCGTGTGACGCAGGGCGCCTACCCGCCCGGCTCCACCTTCAAGATCGTCACGATGGCGGCGGTGGCGGATAGCGGCGTTTACACCCTCGATCACCGCTATGTGTGCACCGGCGTGTGGAACGGCGCGGCCTCCGGCGACCATACCCGCTATGACTGGAAAACCGATGGGCATGGCACCGTGAATCTTCCCCAGGCCCTGATCGGCTCGTGCGACCCGTACTTCTACCAGTCCGGGGCGGATATGGACATCCGCGATCCCAACCTGCTGCCTAATTACGCGCTCAAGCTGGGCTTCGGCGCGCCGACGGGCATCCAGGGCGTGGTGGAAACCGCCGGGCAGATTCCCAGCCCGACCTGGGTACGGGAGAACCTGGGCCGCACCTGGACGCGCTCCGATGCGGTCAACATCTCAATCGGGCAGGGCGACATGCTGGCCACGCCGCTCCAGATGGTGCGGCTGGTGGCCGCGGTGGCCAATGGCGGCGATCTGCTGGTCCCGCAGCTCGTGCATCACGCCGGCCTGATCGGGGAGGAACCATCGTTCGAAATCACCCCCATCGTGGAGCGCAACATCAGCCTCCGGCCGGAAGTGCTCCAGGCCATCCGCGAAGCCATGTGCGGGGTCACGACAGACGTGACGCTGGGCACCGCCACCTACGTATTCGGTCAGGGCAGCAGCCTGGGCGAATCGCAGGTGAGCCTGTGCGGCAAGACCGGCACGTCGCAGGCCGGTGGTGAAGGCACGCCGCCGCACGGCTGGTTTGTGGCCTTCGCCCCCGCGGAGGAGCCGGAAGTCGCCATCGCCGTGATTGTGGAGAACTCGCGTGAAGGCTCGGAAGTGGCCGCCCCGATTGTGCGCCGCATCCTGGAAACCTACTACGGGTACTACGAGCCGAACTACCCGCCCGAATGGTGGCCGCCGAGCTGGTGGCTGGGCGAGTACATCCCGCTGACGACGCCCGGCGCATAGGCTCCGGGCGCGGGGTTGCGCGCTGCGCCTTGTTGAGATCGAACTCCTGGTGACGATAACCGCCCCCGGCCACGCCGGGCCGTTCGCGTCCAATACCTGCATTGGCCCGCCCCTGCAGACGCTTCTCGCTTCGACGCCTGGACGCTGCATTACCTCCCGCCCATTCGAATCGCGGTATACTACGCGATGCAGTTTTCGTCTGGTGGTTAACAGGGGGACGACATGAGCCACGACCTGATTCTGCTACCCGCGCCGCAGCGGTTGACGTCTGTCCAGGGGACGCTTGATCTGGTGCCGGACCGGATGGTCTGGCTGGGCGCGGAGGTGCCGCTGCCCACCGGGCGCGCCGTGCGGGCCGCGCTGGCGCTGGCCGGGCCCGAATGGTCGATCACCACTGCGTGGCTGGACGGGTCGCACATCGGCGCGACCGTGCGCATTGACCCCGGGGCGGTCGAATATCCCCAGGGTTACACGCTGACCATCGCCCCGACCGGGGTGGAGATCGTGGCCCACGACGCCGCCGGGGCCTTCTACGCCGCCATGACGCTGACCCAGATCGCACGCCAGGCGGACGGGCCATCTCTGCCCTGCCTGCACATCCTGGACTGGCCGGACTTCCCCCACCGCGGCGTGATGCTGGATGTCAGCCGCGACAAAGTGCCCACCCTGGAAACCCTCTTTGAGCTGCTGGATCAACTGGCCGAGTGGAAGGTCAACCAGTTCCAGTTGTACACGGAACACACCTTCGCCTACCGCAACCATGCCACCGTGTGGCGGGATGCCTCCCCCCTGACGGGCGAAGAAATTCTGGAATTGGATGCTTTCTGCCGGGCGCGCTACATCGAGCTGGTGCCGAACCAGAACTCGTTCGGCCACATGCTGCGCTGGCTCCAGCATCCGCAGTACGCCCACCTGGCCGAAGCCCCGGACGGCTTCACCTTCCCCTGGGGCCGTGTCTCGAAGGAACCGTTCAGCCTTTCCCCCACCGATCCGGGATCGCTGGCCCTGATGGCCGAGTTGTTTGACGAGCTGCTGCCGCACTTCACCAGCGAGGAATTTAACGTCGGTTGCGACGAAACCTGGGATGTGGGCCAGCCGGGCACGCGCAGCGAACAGGCCGCTAAAGCGAAAGGCGAAGGCCGCGTCTACCTGGACTACCTCAAGCAGGTCCACACCCTGGTCGCCGACCGCGGCCGGCGGATGCAGTTCTGGGGGGACATCATCATCAAGCACCCGGAGCTGATCCCGGAGCTGCCGGGGGACGCCATCGCCCTCGAGTGGGGCTATGAGGCGGATCATCCCTTTGACGAGCACGGCAAGGCGTTCGCCGAGTCGGGCATCCCGTTCTACGTGTGCCCCGGCACGTCCAGCTGGAACGCGCTGGCCGGACGGACGGACAACGCGCTCGGCAACCTGTGGAACGCGGCTGAGAACGGCCTCAAACACGGCGCGATCGGCTTCCTGAACACCGACTGGGGCGATAACGGTCACTGGCAGCCGCTGCCGGTTTCCTACCTGGGCTTCGCTTACGGCGCGGCGGTAAGCTGGGCGGCGGCCCAGAACCGCGCCCTGGACGTGCCGCGCGCGCTGGATCGCCACGCCTTCCGCGACCAGGGTGGCGTGATGGGCCGCCTGGCCTATGACCTGGGCAACGTCTACCGGCTGCCCGGCCCCGCCCTGCACAACAACTCCCCGCTGGTGCGCCTGCTCAACGCCCCGGAAGCGCCGCTGGATGGTCTGACTGCCGCCGGGCTGGAGCAGGCGGAAGCCGCCATCGACGAGATCGTCACCGCGCTGGACAGCGCCCAGATGATCCGGCTGGATGCAGACCTGGTGATGGACGAGTTCGACCTGGTGGGCTGCCTGCTCAAGCACGCCTGCCGGCTGGGGCGGGCCCGCCTGGTCGCGCCGGGCGGCACGGTGCGGGCCATCCCGGCGGAGGTTCGCGCTCACCTGGCCGAAGAGCTGGACGCCATGATCGACGAGTACCGCCGCATCTGGCTGGCGCGCAACCGGTCAGGCGGCCTGGCGGACAGCGCCGGGCGGCTCGAGGAGCTGTTGGCGCTGTATGCATAACGGGCGCAGCATACGGCGCTGCCGGGCGGATGAGCGGAGGCGCGATCCGGTACAACGTCAAGCACCGCAAACGAAGGGTTCACGGTGCTTTCAGGGGAATGTAAACAGACGGGACTGATGGGGTGCAGGGCGCGGATGGCCACCAAAACAGGGTGGCCATCCTTTTTCTGGCGCTAGGCGAGCAGGCTCTTCATCTGGTTGAACATGAAGTTGGTTGCGAACCTGGGGTGCAGGCGGTACAGAATGTTCATCATGGTCGCGTCACTGCCCACATAGACCTGGAACTTGTTGCGCTCCATGCCGTCGATAATGATCTCCGCGGCGCGCTCCGCCGATGTGGTCCGGTATGACCGCGCCGCCTGATCGCCAGGGGTAGCCGGGGCGTTAATGCCGGAGTTACTGGTGATATTCGTGGCAATCGCGCCGGGGAAGACCACCGTGACATTGACGTTGGTGTCCGTGAGTTCGGAGTACAGTCCTTCGGTCAGCAGCTTGGCCGCCGCTTTGGATGCGCCGTACAGGGTCTGGCCGGGGACGGGGAAGAAGCCGCCCATGCTGGAGATATTCACAATGTGCGCGGTGGGGCGTTCCAGCAGGTACGGCAGAAACGCCTTGGACATGTAGATTACACCGTACAGATTCACGTCCAGCACGCGATCGATGGCGTCGTATTCCAGATCATTCAGCCGCACAAAGGGCTGGATGATGCCCGCATTGTTGATGAGACCATCCACACTGCCATGCGCCTCAATCACTGCCGCGGGGAGGGCTTCCACGGCGGCGCGGTCGCTCACATTGAGCACATGGGTGCTGACCCTGTCCCGGTACTGCCCGGCCAGTTCAGCCGTCTCCCGGAGTGTTTCCGGGTTGAGATCCACCGCGGCGACGCGGGCACCTTTAGCCAGCAGCTTGTGAACAAGCGCCCGGCCAATCCCGCTGCCGGCCCCGGTCACAACGATGACTTTGTTCTTGGCGTTCACAGGTATGTTCCTTCGATGGTCAAGCCGTTCAATGAGTGTGATCATATCGCGGATGTTTGTGTGTAACTATTAGAAGCGTATTATAGATGCAGATGCAACTGTCCCGGCGTTCTGGCGGTCAGCGCCGGGCGGTTCGCTCCAATGCTACGCCGCCTGCCCGTACAGGTCGGCGCTTTCTTGCGTGTGTAGAAAGGTTGTTGTGATGAAACCCCCCGTTTCCCGCCGCGGACGTATTCTGCGCCTCATCGGTATCGTGCTTCTGGTGCTGATCGTGGGGCTGTACCTGGTGCTGCCCGTCGCGTTTGGCGTGGCGGCCATCCTGCCCCGGCCGGTGGCAGTCGGCGCACCCCCGGCAGGCTTTGACGAGGTCGCGCTGACCGCAGAGGACGGCGTGACCCTCCAGGCGTGGTACCGCGTACCCGCCAACGGGGCCGCGATTGTGCTCGTCCACGGGGCGGGCAATTCGCGCGAGAACGTGCGCGCCTATGCCGAGCTGCTGGCCGGGCACGGCTACGGCGTCCTGGCGCTCGATACGCGCGGCCACGGCCAGAGTGGAGGGCCAGCCAACCTGTACGGCTGGCAGGGGACGCGGGATGTCGGCGCGGCGCTCGCTTTCCTGCAGGCGCAGCCTGACGTGAACGCGATCGGCGGGCTGGGCCTTTCGATGGGCGCGGAAATCCTGCTGGGGGCGGCCTCCACCTACCCGGAGCTGCGGGCGATTGTGGCCGAGGGGGCCACCCGCCGCTCGCTGGCGGAGCTGATCGCGCTGGAAACGGAGCGCCCGCTGGTCCGCAACTTCACCGCGCGGGTGTCGTTCGCAGCCGTCCAGCTCCTCAGCGGCCAGACCCCGCCGGAACCGCCGCTGCTGGACTCGATGGTCGCCGCCGAGGGGACTGCGTTCCTCCTGATCGCGGGTGGCGCGGTGGAATCTGAGGTCGCCTTCAACACCCTGTTCGCTAGGACGGTCAGCGACCGGGCCGAACTGTGGATCGCGCCGGAGACCCCGCACATCGGTGCGCTGGCCCGCCACCCGGAGGAGTACGCGCAGCGCGTGATCGCGTTCCTTGACGGCACGCTGCCGCCGGTGGGGGAGGAGTAGCGGAAGGGAGGCCGGACTCTGCGGCCTACCAGGCTTTGATCTGCACGGCAATCAGTGGCAGGCGCGCCAGATCATCCGCGCCAGGCGCGCTGAAGCGCTGGTTATCCCACCACTGGTAGACCAGCAGGTACAGCGTGTAATCCGCCACGCCCATCTCGTTTGTCGCCACCAGATCCGGCAGCGGCAGCAGGCGCTCCTCGATGTAGTAACGCCCTGGCTCCCAGCGGCTTGTTTCCGCGGGAGCATCGGTCACCTGCGGGGCGCTGTCGGACTGGGCGAGCAGGGCATTCTCAGCGTCGTAGAAGTGCAGTCCGACGCTGTAATCACCTGCCACTGCCGCATCCACCGACCACCACAGCCGCACGCGAAGGGCATCGCCTTCATGCAGCGGGAAGGGGCGCAGTCCGGCATGGGGCAGCGGATCGCCCTCAGCGTCGACCAGCTCAACCCCGTGAAAGCGCATGCCGTTGGCAAACAGCACCCCCTTCTGATCCGGCGGGGCCTCGTACAACCGGAACAGGCATTCTGGCGGACCGGCGAATTTGCCCGGCACACGGTTCTCCAACACCGCCGCATAGAGCACTGGATCCTGCTGGCTGTCGTGCGCCACATACCACACCCGCGCATGGCCTTCCGGGGACTGCACGTATGTCAGCCCATCCGGGAAGTACACACGGGTGAAGTACTCCCACTCCATTGGTGTGTCGTAGCAGGGCGAATTGGAGTCCAGCAGGACCACATCCCCAGGACGCAGGTGACGGGTCAGCCAGGCGAAGGACTCGGAGGTCGGCGGGTTCGGCCACGGCTGGTTG
>CAZGYW010000064.1:0-9152 GCA_964530495.1 uncultured Anaerolineae bacterium | reverse complement strand
GCTGGCATCACGAAGTCACCCCGGCGGAAGTGCGCCGGATGGTGGACATCAACTTTACGGGCACGGTACGGCTGGCCCAGCTGGTGCTGGCCGTGATGCTGCGCCAGGCGCCGGATGCGCGGGGCGTGCGCGGGCACATCGTCAACGTCACCAGCATGGCCGGCCGGGTGATGACTCCGGGCATGGCCGCCTACATTGCCACCCGGCGCGGGCTGGACGGTTTTTCGGCGGCGCTGCGGCGGGAGACGGCGGGCACCGGCGTGCGCGTTTCCTCCGTGCACCCCACCTGGACGCGCACACCGCTGGCCGAGGGGGTAGATGAGACCGGGCTGCGCGCCAACGGCGTGCTGTGGCCGCTGGAGCGCTTTGACCCGGCGGATGTGCCGGCGCTGGCCATTGTGGAGGCCGTCCGCTACAACCGGCGCATCGTGGCGCTGGGCGGCCCGATGGTGCGCCTGGGCTGGCTGGGGGAAGTGCTCATGCCCGGGGTGGTGGATTTCTACCTGCGGGTCTTCACTAATGTGCGCGAGTACATGACCCTGCTGCGCGACCTGGGCGCCTGACGTTGGGCGCGTAGTTGCCGCTTCCAATTTCAAACGGATGACACGGAGTCACCGGATTGCGACGGCTCTATATCAAAAGAAAATCCGTGAGAATCGTGCTTCCATCCGTTCAATCCGTCCTGAATTGGACTCCCCAATACCGCGCACCGCGCGAAGCCTTTGACGGCGCAGGCCGATCTGATGATAATTAAGGAGTGACGTTATCACATTTAGAGGGGACCCGGCCATGCGCATCGAAAAAACCGTCTTCATCAGCTACCGGCGCAGCGCCAGCAAGTACCTGGCCCGTGCTGTCTACGAGCACCTCAAGTACGAGGGGTACGACGTTTTCCTGGATTACGAGAAGATCGACGCCGGCGACTTCGAGCACACCATCCTCAGCCAGGTAGACGCCTGCGCGCACTTCATCCCGATCCTGACCCCCGGCTCCACCGAGCGTTTCACCGCCGCGGATGACTGGTTCCGGCGTGAGATCGAGCGCGCGATTGCCACCCGGCGCAACATCGTGCCGCTGATCGTCGAGGGCTTCGACTTTGAGAAGGCCCGCCCCTACCTGACCGGCAAGCTCGCCACGCTGGATCGTTACCAGGCCGTGCGCCTGCCGGACGACTACTTTGACGAGGCGATGGCCCGCCTGCGCACCCGCTTCCTCAGCAAGCCGCTGGACGTGATCGTCCACCCCGTGCCGCCTGAAATGGAGCAGGAAGTCGCCCGCCGCAAAGCCGAGCTGGAGAGCATACCCGCCCCCAGCACCGAGGAACTCAAGGCGGAGGACTACTTCAACCGCGGCTATGAGCGCCAGGAGGCTGGCGATCTGGCGGCCGCGATTGAGGCTTACACGACCGCGATCCAGCTCAACCCGCAGTACGCCGAAGCGTACAACAACCGGGGCAACGCCCACGACGACTCCGGCGATCCGCACAGTGCCATCGAGGACTACACCCGGGCCATCGAGTGCAAGCCGGATTACGCCACGGCGCACTACAACCGGGGTATTGTGCGCAAGTCCATCGGGGATATCGAGGGCGCCCTGGCGGACTATGACCGGGCGATCGCGCTCAAGCCGGATTATGCCGAGGCCTACACCAACCGCGGCAACGCCCGCGACGACTCTGGCGACCAGCAGGGCGCGCTGGAAGACTACAACAGCGCCCTGCGTATCAAGCCCGACTATGACATCGCCTACAACAACCGGGGGGTGGTTTACAAAACCCTGGGCGATATGGATCGCGCCATCGCGGACTACAGCGAGGCGATCCGGCTCAACCCGGACTACGCCGTGGCCTACAACAACCGGGGCAGCGCCCGCAAAACGCAGGGGGACATTGACGGGGCGCTGGAAGACTTCACGGCCGCCATCCGGATCGACCCGGATTACGCCCTGGCCTACAACAACCGGGGCGCGATCCTGCTCGACCAGGAGGCGTATGATGCCGCCATCGAGGACTTCACAGCCGCTATTCGCAGCAGCCCGGAATACATTGACGCCCACTACAACCGCGGCCTGACCCTGCGCCGCAAGGGGGATGCCCGCGCGGCGATTCCGGACTACCAGCGCTACCTGGACCTGGGCGGCGGCCAGCGCGATGGCGACCAGGAGCAGGTGGAAGCCACGATCCGGGAGCTGCAGGCGGCGTTGAACGGCAGCAATCCCTGATTCAGCACAGCGGGGCGACCGTCCTCCGGCCGCCCCGCGCCTGACTCGCAATGCCAGCAGCCCTGCCCGCTAGGGCAGCCACTCGTTGACCATGTCGTGCACGGTGTTGACCGTCACCTGGTAGTTGGCAAAGGTCGCCACTTCCACGATGTAAATCTCAAAATCCCCATCCTGATCGGAAGCGTAGGCCAGGAAGCGACCATCCGGCGACCAGCGCGGGCTGATCGCCTGCGTGGGCGTATCCACCACGAGCAGCGGCTGCCCGCCGATCAGGGACATGACGTAGATGTCGCTGTCGTTGGGGTTGGCCGGGGAATAGGCCGAAAACGCGATCTGCTGCCCGTTGGGAGAGATGTCCGGGTAGTTCTCGATCAGGGTGTTGCCGTCCGTGGTCAGGAAGTCGTTCTGGCCGCTGAGGTCGATCAGCTTGAGGTCCACCGTCCCGCCGTTGGCCAGCGCGTCATGGACGTACACCAGCCGGGTTGAATCGCCCCAGGCCGGCGCGTAGCTGTTCACCGTGCCGGTCGTCAGCCGCAGGAGCGCGTCGGTGGCCGGAGCGCTGGCGCCCTGCGGGTTGAGCGCCCCCAGGGAAACCACGTAAATATCGTCGGTGCCGAGGTTCTCCAGTTCCTGCGCCTGGAAGACCAGGCGCGAGCCATCCGGGGAAAAGGATGCCATATTCTGTTTCTGGAGCACCCGCGTGCCCAGCAACTGGGCGAGCAACTGCGGATCGCGCGAGCCATCCAGCCAGGCGAGCTGCAGGCCCTGGTCGCGCGTCCCGACCGAGTAGATCGTGTAGATCAGGCGGTCGCCCTGGGGAGCCATATCCGGGAAGCCGCCGCGCTCGCCGTACAGGGTGCGGATCGGGCTGCCATCCAGCGGGATCTCCACCACCGGCACGTAGCCGTTGCCGATCATGTCCTGGCCGGAGACGCCCAGCAGCCGCCCGGTGAACAGGCCGGAGCCAACCGCGGTCGGCAGGGGTGTCGCTTCGGCGTTCAGGCCGGCCCCGACTTCCGTCACGGCCGGTGTCCAGGTGGGGGGCAGCGTGGGACGCCCGGCAACCGCCGGCCCGGTGAACTCGCCCGTGGCAGCGATGGCCGCCACTTCCGTCTGCTGCGCGCCCATGGTCGCGGTGGCTTCCACTACGGCCTTATTGGTGGCCGCCTGCACGGCCGCCGCCTGTTCCTGCGCGGTGCGGTTGCGAGCGCTGGCGCTGACCGCCACGCCGATCACAATCGCCAGGGCCAGCACGGCCAGCACCCCCGCGCCGATGAGCACCAGGCGGCGATCAACGCCTGCCATAAGTTCATTGCGTGGCAGGTCGTTCCCATCCTCATCCGGCTCGTCGTAGCGCCTGCGCATCCGGTCCAGTAATTCACGGGCACGGGCGTTGTTGGGGTTAATCTGCAGCACCTTCTTCAGCGCGGTAATGCGCTCGCTGTCGGTTTCTACCACGGAAGCCAGCCAGTACCAGGCTTTTTCGTCATCCGGGTTGGCTTCCACCACCTGCTGGAAGAGCGCGCGGGCGCGGGCTTTCTGGCCGTCCCGGGCGGCGCTCATGCCTTCCTGCAGCATCTGCTCAAGAGTGTGCTGTTCGCTCACAGGTTCGTTCTCCCCTTCTCACGCGATCGACATTCCGCGCATAACTCACAATGCGCGTGGTATTCTGCTAACGACTCGGCAGCTCCAGCAGCCAGGCGGCCTCCAGGTCATCCGCGTCCCCCCGGGTCACGGGCAGGACCGTCCCGACGAACGGGTCCAGCAGGAACAGGCGGAAGTTGGCGCTATCCCGGTTGGAGCTGAAGGCGATCCAGCGCCCGTCCGGGCTCCAGGCCGGGTCGCGATCCTCGGCGCTGTCGTTGCGGGTCAGGAGTTGCTCGTTGGTGCCGTCGGCGTTCATGACGTACAGGTCAGCATCCCGATCGCGGTCGGAGACGAACACGATCTGCCGCCCGTCCGGGCGCCACGCGGGCGCAATGCTGCTGCCCTGCGAATTGGTGAGCTGCGTGACATCCGCGCCGTTGGGGCGCATGCGGTACAGCTCCAGCTGGCCGCGGCCGCCCCGCTCGGAGGCGAACACGATCCACTGCCCGTCAGGGCTCCAGGCCGGGTCGCGATCGATCACGTCGTTGTCGGTCAGGCGGACGAAGCTGGCGCGGTCCACATCGGTGACGTAGAGCTCTTCATTTCCGGCGATGTTCGCGCTGAAGACGATGCGGTAGCCATCCGGCGACCAGGAGGGCGCGCTGATGGCTGTGGCCGTGATGCTGGTCAGCGCCTCGCTGGTCTCCCGGTCGGGCGCGGCGACCTGCGGAGTCGCCTCGGCCGGCTCGGAAGCGGGCGTCCCTTCGGTCGCGGTGGGGGCGGGGGTGCGCTCGCCCAGGGCCAGGAAGGCCAGCTGCCGCTTGCCGTCAAGCTCGGTCACAAAGACCAGGCGCAGCCGGTCCGGCCCCGGCGCGGGATGGCGGTCATCGCCCGCGCCGGCGGTCAGGCGGGTGACCGCCGAGCCATCCCCACGCGCGGTGTAGAGGGCATAGCCGGTCGCTTCCGGCACGCGCCGGCTGAAGACCAGGGCATAGCTGCCCGGTGGAGGCGGCGTAGCGGAGGCGGTGGGCGTCTGGGTGATGGTGGGCGTGGGCGAAGGTGTCCAGGTGGGCGGGACCTGCCCGGGCCGGGGCGGCAGAGCGGTCACAATCACCGCGTCGCTGAATGTTGCGGTGGGCGTGTTCAGGCGGGCGATCTGGGTCAGGAAGGAGTCGGTGGGGGTGGGGCCGCCGCTGATGGCGGTCTCCAGCGCGGGCAGGGCCAGCGCGAACGCGATCAGCGCGACCAGGACGATGGCAATCGCCCCCAGCAGGCGGGCCTGGCGCTGCTGGCGCGCCCGCTCGACATCAATCACCTCAACGACCGGCCCGGTCGTGCCTTCCTCGGCGGCCTCCGCGCTGCTGGCATCCGCTGCCGCGCCGGGTTCGGCCTCAGCACGCTCGGCGCGGGCAGTCTCAATCAGGGTGCGGGCCAGGGCGGTTTCTTTTTCTTCCGGGGTCGGCTCCGGTTCGGGGGGCGTTTCCGGTTCCGGCGCGGGGCGCTCGATCACGGGCTGGAAATCCGCCTCAGCGATCGCGTCTTCGGTGCCGATGCGCTCCGCGATGGCGCGCGCTTCGTCCGCTTTGCGGCGCGCGCGCGGCCCGCCCAGGCGGTTGAGTGCTTCCCGGGCCTGCTGGTTTTCCGGGTTGATCTCCAGCACGATCTCCAGCGCCTCGCGGCGCTCGGGGGTGGTGCGGGCGACGGCGGCCATCCACAGCCAGGCCTGCTCATTGAACTGATCGGCCCGGATCACGGTTTCAAACAGCAGGCGCGCTTCGTCTTTCTGGCCGGTGCGGGCCAGCGCGATGCCGCGTTCGAGGAGTGCCTGCAAGTCCTGGTTATCGGTCAACGTGGTTCACCCTACTCGCCGCTGAACATACAGGGAAGACCTCCCGCCCACCCGGGCGGGGCCGTGCGCCAGGCGCAGCGCTGCCGGCGATCCAGTTGGCTGCGCCGGCCCGCCGGTTACAGCATCGGCACAAGCACCACGAGCACCAGGATGATCAAGAGCACAGCGGCAGCGATCAGCAGGCCGCCGAAGATCAGGGTGCGGTTGGTGCGCGCCTTTTCCATCCGATCCAGGCGCTCGATCTCCCGGAGGGCAGCCCGGCTGTGCGGGTTGACCTTCAGCACCCGCTGCAAATACTGGCGGCGCTCGTCCTTCTTGTTGGAAAGGGAGGCCATCCACATCAGGGCGCGCTCGTTGTGCTTGTCCTCAGTCAACACCTGTTGGAACATCACGCGGGCGCCCTGCGGATTCTGCCTGGCGGTGCGGATCGCGAGCTGGAGCAACTCCTCGCGGTTCAGGGTATCGCTGTCGCCGCTGCTGTTGGAGAAACGGTCCTGATCCATAGTTTCGCTCAATTCAAGCGGGTTCGAAGCCCGGGATATGAAATATTCCCCTTCATTATATAGCCGAGGGACGCGATCAGGGCAAGTGAGACGTTGGTCAGCGTCCGGGGCGGAACGGTGCCGGCGGATAGCGGCCCCATACAAAAAGCACGCCAGGCACGGCGCGCGCTGGCGGTGCGCAGTGGTTGATCCGTCCGGTGCGGGAAGCTACAGCGTGTGGCTGCCACCCGGGTCAAGCACGATCACCCGGCTGGCGGTCTCGTTATGCACGCGCTGCGCCCAGGCGGCCACATCGGCCTGGATCAGGGGGAAGGTGTTGTAGTGGATCGGCAGGACGGCCCCCGGCGCGATGAACTGCACGGCCTGCAGCGCTTCCTCCGGCCCCATGGTGTAATTGCCGCCGATGGGCAGCGCCGCGAAATCAATGCCCTTTTCCCCGATGAGCTTCATATCGGAGAACAGGCCGGTATCCCCGGCCAGGTACAGGCGCTTGCCATCCCGGGTCGTGATCAGGATGCCGTTGGGCTGGCCGCCGTAGGAGCCGTCCGGCAGGCTGGAGCTGTGGAAGGCCATGGTCAGAGCGACCCTGGCGAAACCGAAATCCACCGCGCCATCGGGATTCATACCGTGGGTCTTCTGGACGCCCTGCTTGCCGAGCCAGATCGCGATCTCGTTGTTGGCGATCACCTTCGCCCCGGTGCGGCGGGCGATGGCAATGGTATCGCCCACGTGGTCGCCGTGGCCGTGGGTCAGGATGATGAAATCAGCGGGCAGGCTGCCCGGGGTGGCGCTGGCCAGCGGGTTGCCGGTCAGGAAGGGGTCGACCAGGACGTGCGTGCCGTCAATGTCCAGCGCCAGGGCGGCATGCCCCAGCCAGGTCACCTTAACGCTCATGAGCACTCCCTCTCCTTGCCGCAAAATGGGGTACAGGGGTAATGCGCCGCTCAGTCCGCCGGGGTCGGCGTGCCGGGCTCCGGCTGCTCAACTTCGCGCCATAGCTCGATCGCCCGGTCGGTATAGAGCACGCCGTCCAGGTGATCGATCTCGTGCTGGAACACGCGGGCCAGCCAGCCGTCGGCCTTGATGCGCAGCTTTTTGCCGTGGCGATCCTGGCCCTTGACCGTCACCGCCTCGTGGCGGGAGACCGTCCCGAACAGGCCGGGGATGGAGAGGCAGGCTTCCACGCCGTCCACCTGCTCCTCAGAGGCGCGGACGATCTCGGGGTTGACGACCTCATAGAGCACCCCGGCGCGGTCGCCGTATTCCTCGCGGCTCTGCTCGTCATCCGGCAGGCGGACGACGATCACGCGCTGGCTGACGTCGATCTGCGGCGCGGCCAGGCCAACGCCCGGTGCCTCAATCATGGTCTGGGTCATATCGTCCAGCAGCGTATGCAGCGCCGGATCGAATTCTTTGACGCGGTGCGCTTTACGGCGCAGTACATCCGCGCGCGGGCTGCCCAGAACAACAACTTCACGGAAGGCCATGCTGCCAACTCCCTTAACCACTCACCCTGTCCGGGCAGGGCGCTCATCCCATTGAATTCCGAAGACTCTGCTCTTAATTATAGACGGGGTCCTGCCCGGCGTCCATAATAATCCCGTCAGTTTGATGTCTGTCCGGCCCCTGTGGTTGCAGGCCGGGCAGTGGATTATCGGACGCGGCTGCACTTCGAAGCGGCTGCGCGCCGGACCTCACCCCCGCTGCGCTACGCGCAGTTCCCCCATCCCCGGTTCATAGACCGGAGACATCGGTAACGCTTTTGCAGGCAACGGGCGCGCCGCGTGACCAATGGCAGCAGCAGCCCGCCACGGCCCATCCCTCAGCGGCGCCGCCATGCGAAATAGTTTACATCTACCCCTGAATAGTCCTAGAATAAAAAGGGGGCAGGACTCAAGTCCTATGCCTCACGCCAGTCCTAATGCTTGTCGTGTTGTGTTCGGGGGGAGGAAAGCAATGAGTAAGAGAACGTTCCTGTTGATTGCGCTGGTGATTGTCCTGGTGGGGAGCCTGATCGCCTATGGCGCGCAGACCTCCGGGGGGACGATCGCTGTGCGCGATGTGCGCTTCGCGGCGGCCAACGGCAAGATGATGAGCGCCCTGCTCTACATCCCGCCCGGCGTCAGCACGGAGAATCCGGCGCCCGGCGTCCTGGCCATCCACGGCTACATCAACTCGCGCGAAACCCAGGATGGCTTCGCCATCGAGTTCGCCCGCCGGGGCTACGTGGTTCTGGCCCTGGATCAGACCGGCCACGGCTATTCCGAGCCGCCCGCCCTGTCCGGCGGGTTCGGTGGCCCCGCCGGGCTGGCGTACCTGCGCACCCTGGACATCGTGGATAAGGACAACATCGGCATCAGCGGCCATTCGATGGGCGGCTGGGCGGTGGGTATCGCCGCCGGGCTCTACCCGGACGACTACAAGGCCATGCTGCTGGCAGGCTCATCCACCGGGACGTACGGCGCGCCGGACGGTACAGCTGACTTCCCGCGAAACCTGGGCCTGATCTTCAGCGAATGGGATGAGTTTGCCCCGCTGATGTGGGGCGCCAACACCGCGCCGGAGATTGTGAACACCGAGAAGCTGCAAACCCTGTTCGGCACGGACGAGCCGGTGGTGGTCGGGCAGCTCTACGGCTCAGTCGAAGACGGCACCGCCCGCCAGTTGTACATGCCGCGCACCACGCACCCCGGCGACCACATCTCCACGGTGGCGATTGGCAACGCCATGGAGTGGTTCGGGATGACGCTGGAGGGCGGCAACGACCTCGCCCCCGGTGAGCAGGTATGGTACTGGCGTGAAATCGGCGGCTTCATCGCCCTGATCGGCATGATCATGGTCATGTTCCCGCTGGGCGGCCTGCTGCTGGAAACCGCCTACTTCAAGGAGCTGGTGGCACCCCTGCCGGCGTTCAAGGGGCTGAAGGGCCGTGACTGGTGGATCGGGGCCGCGCTGGTGGTGCTCATCCCGATCATCACCTACTTCTGGCTGCA
>CAZGYW010000063.1:0-9178 GCA_964530495.1 uncultured Anaerolineae bacterium | reverse complement strand
TACGAGCAGGGCTTCTATGGCGACAAGCTGCTCGGCTTCGCCAAGGACTACAGCATCAGCGCCTTTTACATCAACACCGGTCTCTTTGATGCGGCCGGCATCCCGTACCCCGAGGCGGGGTGGACCTGGGATGACGTGCTTGACATCGCCCTGGAGCTGACCCTGGATGCCAACGGCAACAACGCCGCCAGCCCGGACTTCGACCCGGCGAACGTTGTGCAGTGGGGCATTGACTCCGTCAATGACGGGTGGTGGCGTGCCTTTGAGAGCTACATGCTGGCCTGGGGCACGCACACGATCAGCGAAGATGGCATGATGACCACCGGCTACATCAACAGCCCGGAGGCGGTTGAGGCCCTCTCGTTCTACCGCGACCTGATCTTTACGCACCATGTCGCGCCGTCGGGCACGGTCATCGGCGCCACCGAGGGTGGCCGCCTGCAGATGTACCAGGACGGCAAGATCGCCATGGGCCTGACCTTCCACGGCCCGTGGTGGCAGGATGTGCTGAATGAGACCCCCAACCTGCAATGGACGGTGGTCCCGCTGCCGGCCGGCCCGGCAGGCCGTGGCAGCGCCGTGATGTGGCTCGGCTGGGGCATCACCGCCCAGTCGGAGCATCCGGATGAGGCCTGGGAAGTGCTCAAGTGGTTCGCCACCGAGCCAGGCCAGCGGGTGTTTGCCCTCAAGGCCCTGAGCGCCAGCCCGGCTGTTTCTGAGGAAATGCAGCGCCTCGACGATCCGTACTGGGGTGTGTTCATTGAGGAAGCCCAGCAGCTCAAACCGCTGGATGACGTGCGCAGCGCCTTCTATGGCCCCTGCGTGGCAACACCCGCGGGCGAGCTGATGAAGCTGCTGGTGGCCGATGGCGGCGATGCCCTGGACATCCAGGCGGAGCTGGACGCCCTGGCGGCGGACGCGGATGCGTGCATCGCTGAATCGCTGGAAGAAGCCGGCCAGTCGTAGGGTCCCTGATCTCGGCTTATGAAGGACGGGGGGCAGGCCAGCGCCTGCCCCTCTGTTATCGGCGCGCAGACGGTCAGGGGGAATAAGCGATGTTGAATCAGTTGCAGAAGCGTTTGTCTCTGGGATCGCCGATGGCCCGGCGGGAGGCGCTGACCTTTTACATTCTGGTGCTGCCCTGGCTGTTCGGCTTCATCGTGTTTCTGGGGTACCCGATGCTGCGCTCGCTGTACCTGTCGTTCACCAGCTACGACCTGCTCTCGGCGCCGGTGTGGACCGGGACACGCAACCTGGAACGGCTGGTCAACGATCCGGACTTCTGGCAGTCACTGCGGGTGACCTTCACCTATGCCATCGCCAGTGTGCCCACCAGCAACCTGATCGCGCTGGGCGTGGCCATGCTGCTGTCGCAGAACCTGCGCGGGATCAATATCTGGCGCACGATCTTCTTTGTGCCCTCGGTGCTGAGCAGCATCGCCGTTGCCATTCTGTGGCTGTACGTCTTCCGGCCGGATGGCGGTATCCTCAACAGCTTCCTGGCGATCTTCGGGATCAGCGGGCCGAACTGGATACTCAGCGAGCAGTGGGCGCTGCCGGCGCTGATCATCATGAGCTGGTGGACGATCGGCGGCCAGATCGTGATCTACCTGGCCGGGCTGAAGGGCATCCCGAAGGTGTTGTACGAGGCGGTGGAGATCGATGGCGGCGGGGCGTGGGCGCGCTTCCGCTTCGTTACCCTGCCCATGCTCAGCCCGACGGTGTTCTTCAACGTGGTGCTGGCGATCATCGGGGCGCTGCAGGTGTTTGATGTGGGCTGGGTGATGACCCAGGGCGGCCCCAACAAAGCCACTTACTTCTACATGATCAACCTCTACGAGCGCGCCTTCCAGTTCATCCAGATGGGCTACGCCTCCGCGCTGGCCTGGGTGCTGTTCATCCTCATCATGCTGATCACGCTGCTGGTGATCCGCTCGTCGGCGGCCTGGGTCTTCTACGAATCGGAGGTGAGGTAGATGCGCACCGAAACACAGGCTGCTCACCCGCTGCCGGCGCGCCGGCAGGCAGTTGGCCGCTGGATCGCCCGGCGGATCAACCTCCGCCACCTGACCAGCTACCTGCTGCTGATCCTCGGATCGTCGTTCATGGTCGTGCCGCTGATGTGGATGATCACGGCCAGCTTCAAACCGCAGTGGCAGATCTTCGCCAATCCGATCATGTGGGTGCCCCAGCACTGGGAAGAAGTCCGCGCGGGGACGACCAACCGCATGCTGCCGCTGTGGACGGTGCAGGTGGAGGAGGAGACGCGCAAGGTCATCCAGGTGGGGGTGCGCCGTTACACGACTGTGATCGACGCGGCGCGGTTACACGGCCTGCAGGCAGTGCCCGCCGCGCAGCTTGGCGAGGCATCGGCCGCCCCGTTGAGCAACGGAATCACGGCCAACGTCCGGATGTGGACCGCCGACGGCCAGGCGCGTGACGTGGTCGCCGTGGCGCGGGGCAGCGACGACAGCATGATCGTGGTCGAGGTTGACGACCTGGCGGAGGCGGTCACCCGCCTGCCGCTGGACGAGGTTAACGCCGGGGGCCGGGCGACGCTCACGGTGGAGGGCATCGAGTTTCGCGGGCGCGAGGTCGCGCTGGAGGAGGGCGGGACCCTGCAGCTCATCCCGATCGGGCCGGAAACAGAGCTGAGTGTGGTGGCCGATCCTGCGGTGGCGGCGGATGCCTTTCTGGTGCCCGCCGAGCTGCTGGAGAGCGCCGGCTACGCCGACGTGGGCGCGACCGAGATCGCGCTGACCCGGATCGCGGGCAACGAGACGGACTATGTGGTCATTGTCAGCGAGCAGTGGCAGCCGGTTATCAACGAAGATGAGCTGGATGCGCATGCCTTCATTGCCGAACAGGGTGAACTGGGGGAGCGCGTGACCGAAGCGGTCAACGGGGTGATGATGCTGGTTGCCCCGTACAGCGGCGGGGCGGGCGCTGCCGGGCGGGTGATGGTGCTGATCAGCGGCACGGCCCGCAGCCTGGTGATGCCGGTTGAGCAGGTGACGACTCTGCGCCTGGCCCAGGCCGGCGGCCTGACGACCGCGCGCGGCGATAACTACGGGCGCATCCCGTACCGCGTCCAGGATGGCTTTGAGGAAGGGGAGGCGAGCAGCTCGGTGGCGCTGGTGGGCGATCCGCGCCAGATGTCCCTGGTGGTGCCCCGCGCCTCGATTGCCGAGGCGTTCGACGCCTCGCCGGAGATGATGCAGCGCACGCTCTACCCCCGCCTGCGCTTCGCCGGTTATGAGGAAGTCCTGAAGACGAAGATCGGGGAGACGTATTTCGCCAACTTCTTCCTCAATTCGTTCCTGCTGGTTGTGCTGAATATCATCGGCCACGTTCTTTCCTGCGTGGTGGTGGCTTATGCTTTCGCGCGGCTGCGCGCGCCCGGCAAGAACTTCCTGTTCGTCGTGCTGCTCGGCTCGATGATGCTGCCTTTCCCGGTGACGCTCGTCCCGGTCTATGAGATCTTCAGCCGGGCGGGGATGATCGACACGTGGTGGCCGCTCTTTGTGCGCAGCTTCTTTGGCAACGCCTTCCTGATCTTCATGCTGCGCCAGTTCTTCGCGTCTATCCCGCGCGAGCTGGAGGAGGCGGCGCGCATTGACGGGGCCAGCGTCGCGCAGGTCATCCTGCGCGTGGTGGTGCCGCTCAGCAAGCCCGCCATCGCGACCGTTGTGATCTTCACCTTCTGGTGGACGTGGAACAGCTTCCTGGAGCCGTTCATCTTCCTGAGCACGCCCAGCCGGTTCCCGGTCTCGGTCGGGCTGAACTTCTTCAAAGACCAGTACGGGACGGTCTACTACGACCGGCTGATCTCGGCCTCGGTGCTGAGCATGACGCCGATGCTCGTGATCTTCTTCCTGGCCCAGCGTTACTTCATCGAGGGGATTCAGCTTACCGGCCTGAAGGGCTAGGCGCGGCAGGGCGCCGCCCGGCCGCAACCCGCCCGGCGGCAGATACGTACTCAGTGTGGAACGCGTGGCAGCCGGAGTGAGGTGTGCGACCGGCCGGGGCGGGGTATGCTTCAGGCGCGAACATCCCGGTTGCGCGGAGTTTCTAATCTGCCCGGCTGGCATACCGGGATGGCTGTGCCAATCACGAGAAGGCCACGGACGATGACCACAAGCAACGGCAAGCTGGTCCTCCGCACGGAGGAGTTACGCAAGGACTTCAAGACCGGCGAGGTGACCGTGCAGGCGCTGCGCGGCGTTTCGCTGGCGATCGGCTCTGGCGAGTTCCTGGGGATCGTCGGGCCGTCCGGCAGCGGCAAGTCCACCCTGCTCGGCCTGATCGGCGGGCTGGACACCCCGTCCGGCGGGCATATCTTCATTGACGGAATCGATATCACCCATCTCAACGAGCGTGCCCTGACGCGCATCCGCAACGAGAAAATCGGGTTTGTCTTCCAATCCTACAACCTGATCCCGACCCTGACCGCCCTGGAGAATGTGGCGCTGCCCGTCCAGTTCGCCCGCCGGCGGCGCTATAACCCCCGCCAGCGCGCCAGGGAAATCCTGGAACTGCTGGGTCTGGGCGACCGGCTGGATCACCGCCCCGGCCAGCTTTCCGGCGGGCAGCAGCAGCGCGTGGCCATCGCCCGCGCTCTGGCCAACGATCCACCCCTCCTGCTGGCCGACGAGCCAACCGGCAACCTGGACACGGCGTCCAGCGCCACCGTGATGGAAACCCTGCGTAACATACAGCAGCAGATCAACACCACGATCGTAATCGTAACCCACGACATGGACGTGGCATCGCGCGTGGACCGGGTGATCACGCTGGTGGATGGGCGGGTGGCGGACGATGTGGACACGCAGGCGGCTGTGCAGCGCGCGGCCGTGACCTGGCTGAAGGACAAACGCGCCACCGGGCAGTTGCATCAGCCGGTCCCGGAGGATGCCACACCCTCCGCGCCGCAGGCCGGGTGAGTCCCCGGGGAGGGCTGTGTTGGAACGCCTGATCTTTGCTTTCTCCTATGCACTGCGCAACATGATCCGGGACCGCCGCCGGGCGGCCTTCACCCTGCTCAGCGTGGCGGCCGGCGTGGCGACCGTGGTCGCCCTGCGCACGCTGGGCCTGATGGTCACCGACGCGCTGACCTCCAACATCCAGGCTTACCTGCGCGGTGACATCCGCGTGGTCGGCAGCGAGGCGTCGCTCAGTATCTTCAACAACGCATCGGAGGCGCGCCTGTTCACCGCAGCGCGCATGGCTCGCCTGGGCGACTGGGCCGCAGAGAATGAGGCCGAAGTCACCTACGTCTACAACAGCGAGCTGATGCAGGCCGCGGTTGTTGCGGACGACCTGGCGGGCGTTCCGGCCCTGGCGATTGCCAACTTCATCGATCCGCAGGTTTACCCCTTCTACGACACGATCCGCGCCGAGGCGCCGCGCGGGGTCCTGCTGCGCGACCTGTTCAGCGGGGAGCATCCGATTGTGCTGGGCCGCCGCCTGGCCGACCAGATCGAGGCCGAGGTTGGGGATCGGGTGCGCATCGGGCAGAGCGAAGCCCTGCATACCGTCACGGGCATCGTGCCGGACGCTGCCGAAAGTTCTTTTGAAAGCCCGAACGGTCTGCTGTTCAGCTTTGTCTACCTGAGCCGGGCTGAGCTGGGTGAGTTCGGCCTGGAGGATGTGGCGGACCGGGCGTACCTTAAGCTGGTGCCGGACAGCGATCCGGAAGCGGTGGCCGAAGACCTGCGCGCCGTGCTGGGGTCTGGCGGGGAGCGGCGCAACTACCGGCTGGTCATCGCGCCGGACATCCTGGAAGAAAACCAGATGATCGCCGACCTGATCGCGGACTTCGTGCTGGTCATCAGTCTGGCCGGGCTGGTGATCGGCGGGGTGGGCATCATCAACACGATGATGGTGGCTGTCAACCGCCGTTCCACGGAGATCGCCGTCCTCAAAACGCTGGGCCTTCAGGGGGAAGATGTCTCGCTCGTTTTCGTGGCGGAGGCCCTGATCTCCGGCGTGGTGGGCAGCCTGCTGGGCGTGGTGCTGGGCATCATCCTGAGCTACTTCGCCCGCGACCTGGGCCAGCGGGCCTTCGCCGTGCCGCTGCCCTGGCGCGTGTACCTGGACCCGGCCCTGCTGGGCGTGGTGCTGGGCGTGATCGTGACCCTGTTCTTCAGCTTCCTGCCGACGATCATGGCGACGCGCATCCGGCCGAGCATCGTCCTGCGCGAAGATCAGATTCCGATGGCGGGGGCGGGCTGCCTGTGGACGGTGCTCAGTTTCGTTGTGCTGATCCTCGGTTTTGGCCTGCTGGTGGACGCGATCCTGGGCACCACCAGCTGGGGCAATCTGGTCAATGAGGGCCTGCCGCCCAGCATGGCCCGCAACGCAGGCGATTTTTTCCTCAGCCTGCCGCTGACACCGGGCATCCTCGGCGTGCTGATCGTCTTCATTATCCTGGGCGTGATCCTGGTTCTGATGTGGGTGCTGGTCTGGCTCTTGGGTAAGCTGCCGAGCCTGCGCAGCCCCAACCTCCAGATCGCCATCCGCGGCCTGACGCTGCACCGCCTGCGTACCGCGCTGAGCCTGATGGCCCTGGTTATTGGCATGACGGCCCTGAGCAGCACGTTGATCATGGCCCGCAGCATCAATATGCTGCTCTACAACACGATCAGCGACCCGATCGGCGGCAACGTGATCATCATCTCGCTGCCGCTGTTCAAGGAGATGATTTACGGGCGGCTGGACGCGCTCGACGCGGTTAACGGCTACCGCGAGATCCGCTTCCCTTCCGGCGTGGATACGCGGGCCATTGATGGCGACCGCAATTTCGAGCGGTGGTTTGACCCCGAAGATGCGGCGGCATACCTGCGCCGCGAACGGCTGGATATGACCCTGGGCGTCAGCGTCTACGGCGACCTGCGGCGGGCGAGAGTGGTGGAAGGGCGGCTGCTCGGGCCGGAGGATGCGGGGCTGGCGCGCATCATGATCCCGCAGATCCCGGAGCTGGAAGCGCGCGGCGTGGGCGCCGGCTCGACCGTCACGCTGCGCATCCAGGGCCGTGACCGCGATTTTGAGGTGGTGGGGGTGGTCGCGCCGGACAACAGCACCAGCCTGATCCCGTTCAGTCTGGGCGATTTCGCCATGCAGGTTCCGCTGGATCAGATGCCGCGCAGCGACGTCCCGTTTGACATCACCATCGTGGATGCCGACCCCGAGCGGGTGCGGGAGGTGCTGGCCCGCGTGGGATCGGTGCCGGGCGTGTTTGTGTTCGACGTTGGCATCTTCGATTCGATCATCGGGCGGCTGCTGAGCCAGCTTTCCGCGCTTCCGCTGCTGGTGGCCGGGCTGGCGCTCTTTGCCGCCTCCGCCCTGATCGCGACCACGGTTGCCCTGGCCACGATGGAACGCCGCCGCCAGATCGCGATCCTGCGCGCGGTGGGTGTCAGCCGTGGGCAGGCGCTGTTCCAGTTGCTGCTGGAGAACGGCATCGTGGGGCTGGCGGGTGGCCTGCTCAGCCTGCTGCCGACCGCCCTGGTGCTGCAATTGGTTCCGGCGCTGTCGCAGGGGCTGGTCTACCTGCCGGTGCCGGCTGACCTGGTGATCCTGATGCTGGCGACAGCGGTGGGCGTCACCGTGGCGGCGACGCTGGTCACCGCCTGGGGGGCCTCCGGCGAGCCGCCGCTGACCGCCCTGCGCTACGAGTGAGACGCTTGCTTCGCGTGCTGCGCCCGGGTGACAGACGAAAACGGGCCGTTTGCGAAATTGCGAACGGCCCGTATCGGCAGCGTGAGGGTCTGGTCAATCACTCGCGGCGGGGACGCAGCCTTCGGCGCAGCCACAACCCCGCGCCGACGACCAGCGCCGCTGGTGCGATGACATACCCGATCGCGTAGGCCCCTGCCAGCAAGATCTTCGCAACAGTTCCCGTGGCCTGCCAGCCCGCCGCCGTGATGCGCTCCGCCAGGGGCGGCTCCAGCTCAAAGCGGGTCACGCTGCCGCCCAGCGTGCGTAACAGCGCCCCGGCACCCGGCGCCAGGTCGGCCGGGGAGGGGGAAGCGCCGGTCAGTGTCAGCGTCTGGCCCGTCTCTACGCTGACGGGCGCGCCATCGGCGCGGGCGGCCGTTACTTCGCCGGCACTGACATACAGGCGGGGAAGCGCGGTCGGCAGCGCTTCGATGGCGTAATCAGCCCCGGCGCCGGAAACCCGGTAATCACCAACGACGACCTCAAAGCTTTGCCCACCCGTGCCGGATCCGCCCGTGACCCACACCACCCCCTGCTGCAGGTGTACGATGCCGTCGCTGTGCGTGGCCTGTGTCGCGGCTGGCAGGTAAAGGCGCGCGCTGCCCTGCGTTAGCACGGTCGTGTCCGGGTGGAGGGTCAGCGCCAGCGTACCCAGATCACGCTCGGCAGTGGTCAACTGCCGGCTGTAGCAGCCTGCCGCGGTGATCTCCACCGCGATGTCGCCTTCCGCGGGCACAGCCGGCACTTCGAATGCCCCGGTCAGCGGGTCGGCCTGCGTGGTCGCCAGATCGGCGACCGCCGCCTGAGCAAAGGGCAGGGGACGACCGTCCAGCGTCACCGTCCCGTGCAGGGTGGCCGGGCCGCCCCGGATCAGGTGGAGGATCGCTGCCTGGGTGTGCTCCTCCCGCAGGTCGTAGCGCCCCGGAAGGTGGAAGCCCGCAGCACTCTGGACCTGCAGGGCGTGCTCGCTGACCGGCAGGTCGGCCAGTTCAAACGTGCCATCCTCCGCTGTCGTCACGGTGCGGCCCGCCCCGGTCAGCAGGTCAAGGGCCAGAATGGTGGCGCTGACGCCATCCCGCGACATGCCGTCAACAACCCGGCCGCTGATCGTGCCGCGCAGGGGCAGGGCGGTCAGCGTCACGGCGGGAGGCTCGGTCGCGCCGGCCGGCAGGGTGAAGGTCACCGGCTCGGCCTCATAGCGGGTGTCACCGACGACAACTGGCAGCAACTCCACCCGGTACGCCAGGTCGGCATAAGCCAGGTCTTCGATGTCCACGCGCGCCTGGCCATCCTGCACGCTGCCGTAGAAGGAGCGCGGTCGCCATTCATACACGGTGGTGCTGGCGGTGACCTGCGCGCCCTGGGTGCCCTCCGGCAAGCCGAGCACGCGAACCTCCAGGGGGAGGAACGTGCTGCGGTCCAGGCGGATCTCCCGAACCGCGCTGCCGGTCAGCCCATC
>CAZGYW010000062.1:0-9193 GCA_964530495.1 uncultured Anaerolineae bacterium | reverse complement strand
CACCCTATCCTACACTCTTTCCCTACACGACGCTCTTCCGATCTGCATCCAGTTCTTCACGGAATCCACTGCCACGTCCCAGCAGGCGGCTGACGCGATCGGCACCGACCTGGGCACGATCGTCAAGAGCCTGTGCTTCTTTGTGGACGGGCAGCCGGTGATGGTGTTGGCCGCCGGGGACCGGCGAGTCGATGACCGCAAGCTGGCCGCTATGGCGGATGTCTCCCGCAAGAAGGTGAAGATCGCCACACCGGAGCAATGCGTTGAGGTGTTTGGCTATCCGCCGGGCAGCGTCCCCCCGGTCGGGCATCGCACGACCGGCTTTCCCATTTACATCGAGGACTCGCTGGCGCGCTTCACCCAGCTCTATGCCGCGGCGGGCGCGCCCAATGCGATCTTTCCGGTGACGCTGGAACAGCTACAGACTATCTCGGGCGGCCGGTTAACCGACCTCCAGCGTGAGGATCAGTCCGAATAATCCCACGCAGGTCGGGTGTGAAATCACACGGTATCCCACAGTCCGCTGCGGGATACCGCCCTTTCCCACACAATCCAGCAGTATCCCACCGAATCCCACGCAGCCGCCCTCAAAATCCCACACCATCCACAGTCCGCTGCGGGATACCGCCTTTTCCCACACAATCCAGCAGTATCCCACCGAATCCCACGCAGCCGCTGCGAAATCCCACACTATCCCACGGCCCTCGGCAGGATGCCGCCTTTTCCCACACAATCCAGCAGTTTTCCACCGAATCCCACGCAGCCGCTGCGAAATCCCACACTATCCCACAGGATGGTGTGGGATACAGAAATGCCTACGTACTGCCGGCGCGCAATCCCACACCACGAGCCACCCCTCCGGACGCCGTTTTCCCCGGCGTCAGTCTCCCGGCAGCGCCTCCGCCCGGCGCGGCGGCTCGTGATCGGGCAGCGCCACCTCCACCTGTCGAACCAACGGCGTGAGACTCGCGCCAAGCGCCAGCAGCACGCCCAGTCCCCCGCACACCAGGAACGCCAGCGCGATGCCTGCCCCCGGTTGCGTGCCCACCAGCCCGCCGAACACCCCGGCCAGACCGCCACCCGCGCGCATCCCGGGCTCAAGCACCCGGTCAGCCAGGGGCCCGGCGATCAGGGCCGCCAGCGGCGCGATGCCCATCGCGATCATCTGGCGGATCGAAAACACGCGACCCTGCAACGCCGGCGGGACTTTGCTCTGCCAGATCGCCTGGTTGGAGGCGTTGATCAGGGAGCTGCAGGCGAAGATCACGAAGAGCGCGGCTCCCCAGGTCAGGACGTTGTGACCCAGTCCGACCAGGCTGGCTGCGCCCATGGACACCCCCCAGCCGAACAGGACGCCGACAATCCGCCGCCGGAAGCCGCCCCACAGCCCGACCAGCACCCCACCGACCACCCCGCCCACCGCGCCAAGAGTCTGGGCGCTGCCCAGGGCCAGCGCATCGTTGCCGGTTCGCAGCAGGATCAGCACCGGCAGCAGGGTGTACGGAACCGTGAACAGGAAATTGCCGATCAGGAACACCGTCTGGAGGGCCAGCAGGTTCGGGCGCTGCCAGATGTAACGAAAGCCAAAAGCAGCCTCCGCCAGGGCGCCCCGCGGAGTCAGCGCGCCGCTGGCGTGACCGGCCGAACGGGGCACAACCACGAAGGCCAGCGCCGAGACGGCGAACACGAACGTCACCACGTCGATCAGGAGGATGCCGCGCAGGCCGATCACGCCCAGCAGGGCCCCGGCCAGCAGCGGCGCGATGATCTGCGAAGAAGGTTCGGCCAGGCCCATCAGGCTGTTGGCGCGGGTGTACTGGCTGCGGGGAAGCATCAGGGTGATCACGGCGGAGGAGGCGGGCCACTGCACGGACTGGAAAGCGCCCAGCACGATTGCGATCACGTAGATGTGCCAGATCGCCAGGCTGTCCCCCAGCAGTAGTCCGAGGATGACGCACGACGCCAGCCCGGAAACCGCATCGGAGGCCATCATCACCCGTTTGCGGTCGTAGCGATCCACGATCACCCCGCCAAATGGGCTGACCAGCAGCATCGCGCCGGTATAGCACGCACCGATCAGCGCCAGGCTGGTCGCCTGGCCGGTTGCTTCAAACGCCCAGATCGTCAGGCCAAAGTTGGTCATGCTGGTGCCGAGCAGAGAAACCACCTGCCCGACCCACACGATCAGGAACCCGCGCATCCCGCCGCGCAGCGCTTCGCCGGACATCTCAGCCCCCCTCGCAAGCCGCCTGCCAGAAAACTAGCAGCCGATCACCGCGCGTAATTCGTGTTCCGTAATCGGCCCCGGCCGGAAGATCACCGGCTCGCCCTGCGCGTCGAAGCCCACCACGGTCGAGGGCTGGCCGCCCGGCGCCGGGCCATCGTCCATGTAGTAAGTCACCGCCGTGCCGAGCTGCTTGAAGGCCTCCCGCACCGCCAGCGGGTTCGGCCCGCCGGAAGCATTGGCGCTGGTCACCGCCAGTGCGCCACCCACCGCGCGGATCACCGCCCGCGTCAGGTCGTGGTCGGGCACGCGCACGCCAACTGTGGGCAACGTCGTCAGGTTGGGCGGCAGGTCCGGGGCCTTGGGCAGCACGATCGTCAGCGGCCCCGGCCAGAAATGCTGAGCCAGGCAGCGCGCCGCAAGCGGGACCTCCGCGCAGACCACGCCCATCCGGTCCGGATCGCTGAGCAGCAGCGGGATCGGCCGGTCATCGGGCCGGCCCTTGGCCCGGTACAACCGGTCGATTGCCTCCGCTGAACGAGCCGCAGCCGCCACCCCGTAAACGGTATCGGTCGGCAGCACGACCAGCCGGCCGTCTTTCAGGGCCTGGTAAGCCAGCACCACCGTCTGGGCATTCAGGGGAATCACCCGGCTCATCGCACCACCTCCACCACTCGATCGTGCCCGGCATAGTCATGGATCACGCGCACCATCGCGGACGGAAATGCCCCCGCGCACAGCGCGCTGACGGCTGCGCCCTGCCCCGCGCCAATCTCCAGCAGGAGGCAGCACCTGGCCGCCATCCGGCCTGTCAGTTGCGCCAGCAGGCGGCGAATGGGGTCCAGGCCGTCCAGGCCACCGTCCAGCGCCAGGCGCGGCTCGTGGCGGGCGACCGCCAGCCCATCCAGCTCCGCCGCCGGGATGTACGGCAAATTGGCGGCAACAAGATCAGGCCGCACCTCCGGGGGTAGCGCCGCCAGCAGATCGCTCAGCAGAAAATGGATGCGCGTCACGCCCAGCGTCACGGCGTTGTAGCGCGCCACCGCGAGCGCCGCCGGGCTGATGTCAGTAGCGTACACTTCCGCCGCGGGGAGCGCCCTGGCCAGCGAGATCGCAATCGCGCCGCTGCCGGTGCCCACGTCGACCAGGGTCAGCCCCTGGCCGCGCGGATCGATCGCCCCCGCCCAGGCCAGCGCCGCCTCCACCAGGTGTTCGGTCTCCGGCCGCGGGATGAGCACATCCGGGGTAACCGCAAATTCATGGCGGTAAAAGGCCCGCTTGCCAACCAGGTACGCTACCGGATAGCCCTGCGCAGCGCGGCTGACCAGCGCCTCGAACCGGGCGCGCTGGCCCGCCTCCAGCGTCCGCTCCGGATGCGCCAGCAGGGTGACGCGCTCGGTACCCAGGATGTGGGCCAGCAGCATCTGCGCATCCAACTGCGGAGAATCAGACACGGCGCCAAGGGCAGCATAAGCCGCCTCCAGCGCCGCGCCAAGCGTGTCAGGAGTCATGCGGATCAGGCCTCAGCCAACCGTTCCGCCTGTTCGCGGGTTGCCAGCTCATCAATGAACATGTCCAGGTCGCCCTCCATCACCGCCGCCAGATTGTAGCTGCTGACGTTGATGCGGTGATCGGTCACGCGGCTCTGCGGGTAGTTGTAGGTGCGGATTTTCTCGCTGCGCTCGCCGGTACCGACCTGGCTGCGCCGCTCAGACGCCTGGGCTGCCTGCAGGCGGCGCTGTTCGATGTCGTACAGCCGGGCGCGCAGGACGGCCATGGCCCGCAGCCGGTTCTGAAGCTGGCTGCGCTCGTCCTGGCAGGCCACCACCAGCCCGGTGGGCAGGTGGGTGATGCGAATCGCTGTTTCGTTCTTCTGGACGTTCTGGCCGCCCGCGCCGCCGCTGCGGAAGGTATCAATTGCAAGATCGTTGGGGTTGATCTCGATCTCCACGTCGTCGATCTCAGCCAGCACTGCGACGGTGGCCGTGCTGGTATGGATGCGCCCCTGGCTCTCCGTCACGGGCACGCGCTGCACCCGGTGCACGCCGCTTTCGTACTTCAGGCGGCTGTAGGCACCGGCGCCTTTGACCTCGAAGATGATCTCCTTGTACCCGCCCTGCCCGGTCTCATGCGCGCTGATGACCTCGGTCTTCCAGCGCCGCACCTCGGCATAGCGCATGTACATCCGGGTGAGGTCGGCTGCGAATATCGCGGCCTCGTCCCCGCCCGTCCCGGCGCGAATTTCGACGATCACGTTTTTGTCATCGCGCGGGTCGCGGGGCAGGAGCAGCAGGTGGATGCGCTCCTCCAGCGCGTCGCGCTGCGCGGTCAGCGCTTCAACCTCCGCCTGACCAAGCTCAGCCAGGGCGGGATCGTCCCCCATCTCCGCCAGTTCCCGCGCGCCGTCAAGCTCGTTCAGCACCCGGGTATAGTCCCGCGCGGCGGCCGCAATCTCGTCCAGGGAGGCTTTCTCCTGGGCCAGTTCCGCCACCCGCTCGTAATCCATCGCCACTTCGGGGTCACCCATCAGGGCTTCCAATTCCCGGTAGCGCGCCTCAATCCCGGCCAGTTTTTCCTGCAGCATAGTTCCGCCCTGAGTCCTTACCAACCCAACACACAACGCCCCCTCAAGTGAAGGGGCGTAAGTTGCCAACCAGACGATGATCAGAGTATAGCGCACCACCCGCCCGCCGTCTATCCCCGCCGAGCGCCAGAACGCCGAACTCCCGCTGGACATGCGCTACGGTGTCTGGTAGAATTGGCCCGCTAGATGAAGCATGCGAAAAATCGGGAGAGGTTTCCGTTGGCTCACCATAAATCTGCACTCAAGCGTATCCGCAGCTCCGAGCGTAAGCGTCTTCGCAATCGCCTGGTGCGCTCCCGCACGCGCACTTTCGTGAAGAAGGCGAGCGCCACTATCGCCGATGGCGAAAAAGCGCCCGCTCGCGAAGTCACGCTGGCCGCTATCCGCGAACTGGACAAGGCCGTCAGCAAGGGCGTGCTGCACAGGAAGACCGCGGCCCGCAACAAGAGCCGCCTGATGAAGAAGCTCAACCAGCTCGGCTAACCCCGGGTCTCAGCAGCGGCATCACAACACACAGCCGATCGATTGTGATCGGCTGTGTTGATTCGGGTATCCGATCCGTTCGCGCTACTTCCCGGCGGTCACAAACCGATACCCCACACCGCGTACGGTGGTGATCACCCGGGGCTGGCCGGGATCATCTTCCAGCGCCTCTCGCAGCCAGCGAATGTGCACGTCAAGCGTGCGCGTATCCCCCATGTATTCCGTCTTCCACACCTGCTGGATCAGGGTCTTGCGCGCGATGACCGTGTTCTGGTACTTGAAGAACATCTCCGCCAGCCCGCTGAGCTTGGGCGTCAGCCGCTTCTCCTGGCCATCCACAACCAGCACGCGCTTGCCGACGTTCAGGCACAGCCGGCTCCCCGCCCACAGCAGCTCATCCTCATGCTGGGGAGCATCGACAAAGCGCTTGATGCGGTTCACCAGCTTGCGCCAGGTCAGCGGCTGGTGCAACACCACGTCAGCCTGGCCTGGCGGGTCATTGCTATCCTCTTCCGGCCGGATGTGAATGATCGGCGTATCGGGCAGGCAGGCCCGCAGCTTACGGCAAATCCTGTCGCCGGAGGTCCGCATGGAGGCAGCATCCAGGACAACGACATCCGGCAGCATGGCCTGCGCCAGGGCGACGCCCTGTTTGCCGGAATAAGCCACCGTCACGTCATAGCGCTTCTGGAGCGCCGGCGAGAAGGACTTGCCGTTCGCCCGGATGCTCTCAATCAGCAGGATTTTCGGCGCACTTGAGGACATCGCAAAAAAGCCCCTCGCAGCTGGCCTGCCTGTAGCACCAGGCTGGCACCGCGCAGCTTAAGGAATTTAACAATCAGGATTATAACCGCCCGCCGGCATCCGGCACAACAGCGCCTCCCGGCTGCGCTGCGGCGCGCCGGCATCGCACGGCACTGGCGCGTCTACACCCGCCACATGTAGCCCTGCCGGGCATCCTCCAGCCAGATATGGACACAGGCCTGCCGCCAGGCGCAGGCTGAACCGGCCCGGTCAACCGCTGCCACTTCGGCACAATCGCTTATCCCCAATTTCCTGCCGGATAACCCAAACCCGGCGGCAGGATATCCCACATACCGCCGGGCTTACTGCCACCTGGCAGGCACGCCAGTTTTCGTGATTTGCAGTACAATGGGGAGCGTTGCGTCGGCACCCAGCGGGAGTCGTAAAATGATTGACCTCGAGCAGCGGGTCGCATACCTCCGAGACCATCGCGCCATCCACACCATCTGGACCTATCTGGACGAAGTGCTGGTGGACATTCTGGCCTCGGCGGTCCTGATCCAGCAGATTCCTGCGCCGACCTTCCACGAGCTGGTGCGCGCCAATCACGTCCTGAGCCGCTTCGGGTCGTGCGGCCTGGTAGAAACCAGCATTGACGGCCTGTACAATGCCTTTGGCAGGTTGCCTGGCAAAGACGCGGCGGCCCCGGCCCTGCTGGTCTCCGCCCATACCGACACCGTCTTTCCGGAAGGCACGAACCTGGCGATCCAGCAGCAGGATGACGGGCGGATCTACGGCCCGGGGCTGGGCGATAACAGCGTGGGGGTGGCGGCCGTGATCGCCCTGGCCGACGTGCTTCGCCAGTTCGAGATTCGGCCCCGGCGTGACATCTGGTTCCTGGCCAACAGCCGCGAGGAAGGGCTGGGCGACCTGGGTGGCATCCGGGCGTTCTACGAATCGCATGGTGACCGGCTAGGCCTGGCCATTGTCCTGGAAGGCCTTTCGCTGGGGCGCATTTTCCACCAGGGAATCGCGGTCCGCCGCCTCAATATCACGTGCTATGCCGACGGCGGGCACTCCTGGCAGCATTTCGGCCGGCCCAGCGCGATCCATCATCTGCTCACGCTGGGGGCGCAGGTCGTCCAGCTTGAGGTCCCGGCCGCACCCCGCACCACTTTCAACGTGGGCCTGATCAAAGGCGGACAGTCGGTGAACTCCCTGGCCAGCGAGGCGTGTTTCTACCTGGATATGCGCAGCGAATCGCCGGAGACGCTGGCCGATCTGGAGGGCCGGGTGCGCGCCATTGTCGACGAACATGCGCAGAGCGAAGGCATCCGAACCAGCATCGAGGTCGTCGGCGATCGTCCGGCTGGCCGGCTTGACCCCCGGCATGAGCTGGTGCGCGGCGCGGCGGCGGCCATCAACGCGGTCGGGATAGAAGGTCGCTACGAAACCGGCAGCACGGATGCGAATTTACTCCTGGCCAAAGGCCTGCCGGCCGTCACGCTTGGCCTGACCGCCGGCGGTAACGCGCACCGCCTGGATGAGTACATTGATTCGGGCCCGCTGCTGCAGGGCATGCGCCAGTTGATTCTACTGGCCCTTGCCGCAGCCGAGTGGGAACCGGATTGATTCAGCCTGCTCCTGGCGTACAACCGACCCCAACCCTACCGGCGGTCAGCCTGAGAGGCCCGCGCAGGGCAGCGCTGTGGATTGGCATTTGCTGACAAAGGAAGACTGATGAGCGCAACCATTCACGTTGGAACCGTTCAAGCAACGCCGGGCAGCATCACCTACGGGAGCTTCGATGGCGTCCCGCTGCCAACGGGTGGCACAGACGCCCTGCCTGTGATCATCGCTGCCGGCAAGAAAGATGGCCCTGTCCTGTGGATTACCGGCAGCATTCACGGCAACGAATACAGCGGCCTGTCCACCATCCACCGCCTGCTGGGGCCGGGCGGCACAGCGTTTCCCCTGCACGATCTGCGTGGCACGGTGATCATGATCCCAACGCTCAGCCCGGCCGGGCTGCGCACGGAAGCCCGCGCCCCCTACTACAACCGCGGATCGGATCCCAACCGGATGTTTCCCGCCCCGGCGCACCCCCGCCGGCCGGGCAACAACGACGATGGCCCACCCGGCATCCTGGAGCAGGTCTACGAACGGCTTTTCGAGCGGATGGAGGCGCACTGCGACTTCCTGATTGACCTGCACAATGCCGTGATCGGCTCACTGGCCTTTGCCTTCCGCGATCCGATCTACTACGACGGCGAAAACGGCGCCGACAAAACCGCCGCCGAACAGCTCCTCACCCGAAACGACGAAATGATGCAGGCCTTCGGCATGCCGATCATCAATGAGTTTCCTTCCACCGAATACCTCAAGAAGAACCTGCACCGGTCCGTCAGCGGCGCGGTCTTTAACCGGGCGCGCAAACCCGCCTTCACTGTTGAGCTGGGGGGCTACCTGACGGTGGACCTTCAGAAGCGGGATGCGGCCGCCGTGGGCCTGCGTAACGTGATGCGCTGGGCGGGCATGTTACCGGGCCAGCCGGAGCCGATGCCGCCCATCCCCTATCCCGGAGTGGATTTTGCAGTGCGGCGCATGATGCATCCCCGCGCCTCGCGCAGCGGGATCGTCACTCACCTGGTCGACGCCGGTGACATCATCCACGCCGGCGACGCTGTCGCGCGCATCACCGACATCTACGGGCGGCCGCTGGGCCGCGACGAGGGGCTGCTGCGCACGGATTACGACGGGTACGTGGTCGGCCGGATGCAGGGTAACGTATACTACGAGAACGAAGCGGTGCTCTGGCTGGCGGTGAAGGATGACAGCACGATGGTGCTGCCCTACCCGGAGGACTACTAACCGGGCGCCAAACGCACGCGGAGGCAGGAGGACACCCGCGTCCTCTGCCTCCGCGCTGGTTAGCTGCTGCCTGCGAACCTGCCGCGCTACTCTTCCTCGCCGCGGTACATGTCCGGGATGAAGGGCACAAAGAAGCTCCACCCTTCAGTTGCAGCCTGCAAACGCTGTTCCTCGGTCAGCACCAGGACGGTGTGATTCTCCCCGGAGTGGATTTCAACTGTCACTTCTTCTTTGCCATCATCAGATCGGAAGAGCACACGTCTGAACTCCAGTCACCGCTCATTATC
>CAZGYW010000061.1:0-9222 GCA_964530495.1 uncultured Anaerolineae bacterium | reverse complement strand
GAGGAAGACGACGCTTTCGATCGGCCGGTTGTCGTGACAGGCTGGGCCGCGGACGCCCGCCCGCCGCATCCGCAAACCACCGAGGTGGAGGAAGACGAACCGGACTGGCTGCGGCCAGCCCAACCGCGCTTCACCGGTGAGCGGGTGCTGCGCCCGCTGCGCGAGCCTGATCCCGGTCTGTCCGCGGCAGTCCGCGCCGCGCTGAGCGATCTTGATGGCGATAATGATCCACTCAGCGACGACGAGGACGACGTCAGCGATGACGTCATCTATGAAGACCTGCCGGAAATCGAGATTGGCGACGATCTGGATGCCATCGAGCTTGACGAGCCGGAAGACGACATCGTCGACGTCATTGAGATGCCCGCCCGGCCGGCAAGTCCGGCCAGGCCCCAGCCCGCCATCCGGCCACCCACCCCGGCCGTACCCGCGCCCGCAGCGCCAACCCCGGCCGCGCCCCGCAAATCTGCTGCGGCATCGAGTGCTGCCGGGTCTGAGGTTGGGGCTCCCAGTCTGGAGACGGCCGGCCAGGGGCCGCTGATGCCAGTCGCACCCCGCGCTGCGCAATGGGCCCTGCCAGACTTCCGGGAGATTCTGGACCCGGCCTCCGAACAGAACATCAACGACGACGTCCTGCTCGACCGCGCGCGCATCATCGAAGACACGCTGGCCAGCTTTGGCGCGCCGGGCAAGGTTGTGGAAGTCAACCCCGGCCCGGTCATCACCCAGTTCGGGGTGGAGCCGGACTATATCGACGGGCGGGGTGGCCGCCGCACCCGGGTCAAGGTCCAGGCTATCGCCCGCCTCGCGGATGACCTGGCGCTCTCGCTGGCCGCCCGTTCGATCCGGATTGAAGCGCCCGTCCCCGGCAAGGGCTTTGTCGGGATCGAAGTGCCGAACGCCGAAACATCGCTGGTGAGCCTGCGCGACGTGATGGAAAGCCCCGAATACACCGGCATCGATTCCAAGCTGCGCATCGGCCTGGGGCAGAGCGTGGACGGCACACCGGTCGCTGCCGACCTGACCGCGATGCCGCACCTGCTGGTTGCGGGCACGACCGGATCGGGCAAGTCGGTCTGCGTCAACGCGATCATCGCCTGCCTGCTGATGCAGAATACCCCGGACGATCTGCGCTTCATCATGGTCGACCCCAAGCGCGTGGAGCTAACCGGCTACAACGGCATCCCGCATCTGGTCGCCCCGGTCGTGGTGGAGCTGGAACGGATTGTGGGCGTGCTCAAATGGGTGACGCGCGAGATGGACGACCGCTATCGCAAGTTCAACGAGCGCGGCGCCCGAAACATCCTCGCCTATAACAACATGCTCAAGCCCGGCGAAACCCGCCTGCCCTACCTGGTCGTGGTGGTTGACGAGCTGGCCGACCTGATGATGCTCGCCCCGGACGAGACGGAACGCGTCCTCACCCGGCTGGCTCAGATGGCTCGCGCCACCGGCATCCACCTGATTATCAGCACGCAGCGCCCCTCGGTGGATGTGGTCACCGGCCTGATCAAGGCCAACTTCCCGTCCCGCGTGGCCTTTGCCGTGGCCTCCTCGGTAGACAGCCGCGTGATCCTGGATCAGCCTGGCGCGGAGCGCCTGCTGGGGCGCGGCGACATGCTGTTCCAGGCGCCCAACGCGGCCGCCCCGGCCCGACTGCAGGGTGTTTATGTTTCCGATGCGGAGCTAAACCGGCTCGTCAGCCATTGGAAAGGCATCCGTACCGTTGAAACGGAGCCCCGACCGGCGGTCACCCATCTCGACACACCGGTTACACCCCCCACCCCGACTACTCGCATCGGCACGATTCAGAGCCGCACCGAAAAGTACGGGCCACCCGCCGCCGATCGCGCAACGGGCAGCGAGTTCTGGGATCATGTCGCGCCCAAACCCGAAGCCGCTGCACGCTCCGGTGATACTGCCGATGAGTTGTACGATGAAGCGGTGGCAGTCGTGCGCCGTCTGAAGAAGGCTTCCGTCTCGCTCCTGCAGCGCCAGCTACGGATCGGGTACACGCGCGCGGCCCGCCTGATCGACGTCATGGAAGAGAACGGCGTCGTTGGCCGCGCCCAGAGCGGGAGCAAGCCGCGCAAGGTCATCGGCTACTCGGATGACAGCATTGACCTGGATGATGACGAGGCCGATGCCTACGACGAGGAAGAGGTCGATGACTACACTGATGACGAGGAAGATATGTAGTTGGCACAGCCCCTGACAACCAAACAGCCACCGCGGGGTGGCTGTTTTCGTGTATAGCTGATGTCCCTAGCGCGGCCGCGACACCCAGAGACCATTGACGAAGTAGTGGCGGCTCTCCAGCCGGGTCGGGTCGTGAAGCTCGTAGCGCAGCCGCCAGACCGGGTAACCGTTTTCCACCCGGATTGGCCGCACAACCTGACCATTCTCAATCAGGCGCAGCACCGGCTCGCACCCGGTATAGTTACCAAGGTTCGGACAAATCTCAATTCGCAGTTCGGCCTGGTTGTTCGGCGTGTCGTGCTGGTTAAAAAGCAGCCGGACGTGCGAATACTCCAACTGGCGCAGGTTCGCTCCCGGCGCGCCGGCGCTGGTCGTCACCACGCCATCGTACCCGATCTCGCCGCCCATCGGATCGCCATAGCGCACAAGTTCGGTACAGAACAGCGCGAAGCACAATAACTGCGGGAGCTGGTACTTGACGTCATCGGCATACGGCAGGCTCAGGTACTCCCCTTCAGTCATGGACGTGTACCGGTACGAGACCCACACGGTGAACCCTTCACCGGTCACATACATCATGGTCGCGTCCGGCGCGTTGTTGCGGGCCAGCGCCGTAAATGGCGTGCCGCGCGGGATCACCCCGATCCGGGTCCGCGCCCCGCGATCCAGATAGGCCCGCGGATTCACGGCCACACCGGAAATATTGGCGAGCCGCGCAGGGACGCCTGCCTCACCGCCGGATGCCGCTGCCGCTTCAGCCTGCTGCTGGACCGCCAGAAGCGGCGCGCTGACCTGGTCTTCCACAAAGCGGCTGTACTCCAGCACGACCAGGGTGCAGTACTGCGGCTCAGCCGGGCTGATGGAGGGGATCAGGCCGGCCTGCTGCTGGAACAGAAGCGCGAACCGCTGATCCTCCAGCGGGCAGCGCACCAGCGGCTCAAACGCCGTCCAGCCTTCCGGCCGCTGCCCGGGCCCGATCTTGGCATCAGCCAGCAACTCCAGATCATGCCGGTTGGCGCGGGCCAGCTCCCATTCCGCGCCAAAGGTCAGAATGCCGAGCCACTGCGCCTCGTCCACCGGCATTCCGACCTGGCTGGCGGCCGCCTTAAGCAACTCCATATCCTGGCGGATGCTGGTGTTATCTTTGCCATCCGTCCAGCCAATCGGGAAGACGTTTTCGCGAAACACCACCCGGCTCAGGGCGTTCAGGTCGGCGCGTAAATCACCCGCAGGCTCCGCAGACTGGATCACAATATCGGCATACAGCGCATTCTGCTGCTGGACCAGGGCGCAGTAGTCAACGCCGCTCTGCGGCGCCGGTAGCGCGTAAGCCACGTTCGTCCGCAGGAACCAGTAGGCCACCGCCTGCACCTTGCGATCACAGCGCATCAGCGGCTCGCCACCGATCCACAATCCGGGGCGAATGCCCGCCCCGAGCTGGCTATCCGCCAGCAGCTCAAGGTCATGCCGGATGTCCCGTGCCTGGGTCCAGATCGTACCCGCCACCGCGCCAAACCAGCCCGCCGGGCGCCAGTCTGCCCCGCCCAGCGTGCCGGCCAGGGTCTCCAGATCAAGGCGGAGATCAATTGCGAAGCCGGGCGCATTCACATCCAGCGTGCTGGACCACAGCGCCGGCCGGAGGCCATCCCCCAGTCTCTGGTTGGCCAGCGTTTCCAGGTCAGTCCGCGCCGCCAGCAAAAGCACTTCCGCTTCGCTGCGCTGCGCGAGCGGCCCGGCCAGGAGCGGCCCCGCCGCGCCAGCCAGCAGCCCGGTCAGCACAATCACGATGGTTATCACGCGCATACGGATGGTCACGGCTTCGCTCCTTCACGGGCCACTCGCGATCAGTCTGGCCCCATTATATAGCAGGCGCTACACGCGCGCATGAACCTGACGGCAACCGGCCACTGCCTGCACTCATCAGACGTTCAGGCGCATCCTACGGATATCTAATGGTGTTCGGGTAGTTTTGTGGCATACTCATCCTTAAATCGACAACAGCGTTGATGGATCAGATTGGAAGGAACCGCCGTTGAACAAGAAACCGACCGATCCGCAGCCGAGCGGGCCTCCCATGCAGTCGCGCATCTGGCTATTCATTGGGCTTGGGATGCTGTTCCTGCTCCTGCTGCAGTTCTTCTCAACCGGCATGGAAACCACCAATGAGGTCTCCATTTCGGAAATGGCCGCCATCGTCAACCGTGGCGATGCCACCCGCCTGGTCGTCATTGCGGAGACCCAGGTTCGAGCTGTGGCGCCGGATGGCAGCATCATCGCCGTAGCCCGCAAAGAGTACAGCAGCAACATTTACGAAACCCTGCGTAACCTGGGCGTGTCAGACGAGACGATCAGCGGCCTGGACATCGAAATCCAGTCCGGAGAATCCGCCGGGACGCTGCTGCTCAACCTGCTGCCCTTCCTGCTGCCCACCGCGCTGCTCGGCTTCCTGGTGTGGCGGATGATGCGCACCGCCCGGATGGGGCAGGATCAGGCCCTGAGCTTTGGGCGCAGCCGCGCCCGCGTCTCCCGTGATATGGAGCGCCCGACCATCACGTTTGCGGATGTGGCCGGCGCCGACGAAGCCAAGCAGGAACTGCAGGAGATCGTGGAATTCCTTAAGGAGCCGGACAAATTCATCCAGCTCGGGGCGCGCATTCCCAAAGGCGTGCTGATGGTCGGCCCGCCCGGCACCGGCAAGACCCTGATGGCGCGCGCCGTCGCGGGTGAGGCCGGCGTGCCTTTCTTCAGCATTTCCGGCTCCGAATTTGTGGAGATGTTCGTGGGCGTTGGCGCCAGCCGCGTGCGCGATCTGTTTGATCGCGCCAAGAAGGAAGCCCCGGCCATCGTGTTTGTCGACGAAATTGATGCGGTTGGCCGCCAGCGTGGGGCCGGCCTGGGCGGCGGCAATGACGAGCGCGAGCAGACCCTCAACCAGATCCTGACGGAAATGGACGGCTTTGAGACAGACACCAACGTCATCGTCATCGCCGCCACCAACCGCCCGGATGTGCTGGACCCCGCCCTGCTGCGGCCGGGTCGCTTTGACCGCAAGGTGATGCTCGATCGCCCGGATGTCAAGGGGCGGGAGGCCATCCTTAGAGTTCACACCAAAGGCAAGCCGCTCGCTTCCGATGTGGAATTGGAAGCGCTGGCCAAGTTGACGCCTGGCTTCGCCGGGGCGGACATCGAAAACCTGGTGAACGAGGCGGCGATCCTGGCCGCGCGCCGCAACAAGAAAACCATCGGCATGCGCGAATTCCAGGAAGCGCTGGAGCGCATCATCGCCGGGCCGGAGCGCCGCAGCCGGGTCATTCGGCCCAAGGAACGCGAAGTGGTGGCCTACCACGAGGCCGGTCATGCGGTCGTGATGCACTACCTGCCTGAATCCGATCCGGTGCACAAAATCACGATCATCCCGCGCGGCCAGGCGGGCGGCTACACCATGAGCCTGCCGGAAGAAGACAGCATGCTGATCACCCGCGAGAAGTTCGAGGAGCAGATCGTCGGGCTGCTCGGCGGCCGGGCGGCGGAAGAAATCACGTTCAAGCGCATCACCACCGGCGCTTCCAACGACCTGGAGCGGGCAACCCAGATCGCACGCGCGATGATCACCCGCTACGGGATGAGCGAGAAGCTGGGGCTGCGCACCTTTGGCGAGCAGACCGGCAACATCTTCCTGGGCCGCGACCTGATGGAACAGCGCAACTACGGTGAAGAAGCCGCCATCCAGATCGATCAGGAAGTGCGCAGTATCCTGGATAACGCCTACGATCGCGCCAGGACCATCCTGACGGACAACCGCGACAAGCTGATCGCCGTCAGCCAGGCCCTGCTGGAGCGTGAGACGATCGACCGCGAGGAGTTCGAAGCGATGATGGCCTCCGACCTCAGCGCGGCCACTCTGGACGCGCAACCGGTGACCGGCTAGCAGCATCCCACCCTGAGTGCAACAAAACGCCCGTCCGGAGTACCGGCGGGCGTTTTTCATCCGCAGAGCGCAGCGGTGCTGCCGTTAGAAAGGCGACCTGACGAACCGCACCACGATGCGCAGCCGCCCCAGGGCCATCTCGTCACCGTCGCGCAGGCGATAGCGCTGCCCGGTCTCCAGCAGCGTGCCGTTGATCCGCGTGCCGTTAACCGCCTGGAGGGCCTCCACGTACAGGCCGTTTTCCTCACGTATGATGACGGCATGCCGGCGCGAAACGCCGTTCTCCTGGCCGCCATACGGCGTGAGGTCAAAATCCGGATGGTAGTCGGCCACCGGATCGGCGCGCCCGATCATGATACGCTCTTTGACCTCCAGACCGACTGTGGTCTGATGATCGCCGCCAACGTGCATGAGCAGCCGCCAGGGTGGCGTTAATGCCCCGGTGCGCGGCAAGGTCTCCCGCGCCGATCCTTTCGGAAGATCGCCATTGTTGAGGACAACCGTATCGTTCTTAGCTGGCCGCTGTGCCCAAGAGAACATCAACACGAACCTTTTGTCTTCAGTCCTGAAGCAGAGTACTCTTGACCCTGTGATCTGATACTATACTGGGAATACGCCGCTGTTCAACCCGTCTCAAGTACTATCCAGCCAGCGCCTTCCCTGCCTGCAGGGGCGCGCTTCATGACCCGAATGTTCCGGCCTGCATCCCGTCTTTTCGCCGTTGCGCTGGCGCTGATCCTCGCCGGCTGCGCCGCAACCCGCCCCGCCGGGAGTGGCTTGCCCGCCTGGCAGGGCGCGCTGATCGTCGCTGAGTCCAGCCACCCGGAGGCGCCGGCCCTCGGAATGCGGGGGGAGCAGGGCTGGCTGATCGCCTGGGCGCAAGACTCAGCGATCATGGCCCGATCTGTCGCACTGGACGGCACACCTGGAGCAGCACAACCGGTGATCACCGGCCGGCAGCCCTGGGCTCCGGCCCTGTTTCCCGGCCCGGGCGGTGAATGGCACCTGCTCTGGCGCGATCTGGACGCTCTCGGCGAAGCACGCATTTACAGCGCCCACCTTGACCCCGCTGGCGCGCTCCTGCGCGGGCCAGTTGCGATCACGCCCGAAGGCATCAGTACCTATTCCGCTGCGCCGGGCGCGGACGACTCGCTGCTTCTTCTGTGGGCGGAAGCCGCATTGCAGCCCGACATTTACGCCCAGCGACTCGACGCCGAAGGCCGGCTCGATGCGACACCACCGATCCTGATCGCCCGCAGGGCCGAACACCCAGCCCTGGCGCGGACCGCCGACGGCACCTGGGTGATGAGCTGGCTGGCCTGGCCGGACCTCGCCCTGCGCGATTCCGCCAGCCGGGAAGTGATGGTCGCCACCAGCGCGGCCGCGTTGCCCTGGCAGGCGTTCGGCACGCCACAACGCATCGCCACGCTGACCTCAGCCACCCATACGGAATACGTGGAGACGGCGCCCCTCGGTCTGGATCACACGCACGGCTACAGGCTGATCGGCTGGCGGGATGCGGCAACCGGGCTGGCCCGAATCGACGTGCTCAGCTTTGCTTTGCGCGCGCCAGGTGACGCCACCCGCACGCGGCTGACCCTCCCCGTCCGGCAGCAGCGATCCGCCGCTGAAATCGAAACCGGGTTCAACACCGGCCCGGCGCAGGCGTGGTCCCCGCCAACGGAGGAAGCCCTGGCTGCCAGTTGGCCGCAGCCGGCCGCAGGCCAGCTCGCAGCACTGCCGGTTGCTCTTTCAACCGCTGAGGGGCCAGCCATCGCGTACCTGGAGGGCGGACAGGTGCGCGCCTTTCAGCTATTCGGGACGGCAGATGCCCCGGCTCGCGACGTCGGGGTCTGGATCGACCGCGACCGGCATGTAACTCTGGCCTGGTCGGCCTTCGACGCCGCCGCGAATGGCAATGCGCTCCTGTTTGCCACCACCCGGCCAGACGCGCCGGGCTAACCTGCAGGGCGAAACACCCATGATTTGCGGATCTGTGCTACACTGCAGGCAGCCTCCCCGTTTGGAACAGGAAGTAGAAGCTGCGCATCCGGCGCACGCAATGTACCGGGTCTGGTGAGGGCCACGATCATGGACTTGAGCGCTGATAATCGCTATGTGCTGGTTATCGGTTCAGCCGGAATTGACATCAAAGGTCGTCCGGACTATACGCTGGCGCAGGGCGCCTCCGTCCCCGGCCGGATTCGCAGCAGCGTCGGCGGCGTGGGCCGCAACATCGCGGAAAACCTCGCCCGGCTGGAAGTCCCCGTCATGCTGCTGTCCGCCGTGGGAGACGATCCTTCCGGGGCGCAGGTGCTGGAGGGCTGCCGCGAAGCGGGTATCGACACCAGCTTTGTGCGGGTCATCCCCGGCGAGCGCACCGGCCACTACATGGCCACCCTCCGCCGGGACGGTGAGCTTGATACCGCGATCAACGATTACGCCATCGCGCGCCACCTTACGCCCGAGTATCTTCAGGAACATGCCGACCTGTTCGAGCAGGCGGCGATGGTCATCATCGACGCTAATCTGGACGACCACGCGCTGACCCGGCTCTTCGAGCTGGCAACCCGGTACCGCGTGCCGGTCGCCGCCGACCCCACGACCACGGCGCTGGCCAGCCGGTTGCGGCCCTTCCTGAACCAGATCACCATGATCACAGCCAACCTGAAGGAATCCGGCATCCTGTGCAGCCAGCCGATTGAGAGTCACGACCGGGAAACGGCGCTGGCGATTGCCCAGCAGTTGCTGGACCGGGGCGTGCGGATCGCCGTGGTCACACTCGGGGCTAACGGGCTGGCTTATGCGTCCGGCGCTGACCGGGGCCTGATCCCGGCCATCGCCACCCAGGTACTGGATGAAACCGGGGCCGGTAATGCTTTGACTGCCGGGATTGTTTTCGGCCTGTTGAATGAGGTTCCACTCGATGAAGCGCTGCGGCTGGGCGTCTCTGCCGCGTCGCTGACCCTCCGCTCACGGGAAACGGTAGTCAAGGAACTCAGCCAGGAACTGCTCTACGACCAGTTGATCATCTAGAAGACATAACCCATAGCCTATCCAGCGCAGGAACGCGATGACCGCGCGTTCCAGATCGG
>CAZGYW010000060.1:0-9228 GCA_964530495.1 uncultured Anaerolineae bacterium | reverse complement strand
ATCCTGCTATCGTCTTTTGCCAGAGGAATGGGTTTGTCCTGAGCGGATTCAACGACCGCTACTATTCCAACCAGGATATTGCTATCTTTTTCTCCCAGAGTCTACGTTCGTAGAAGATCACGCATGTTTCCATTTGATCTGGAACAACTGCTGCAGATCACCAACGAGGCGCTGTCCGCGATTACAGTCATCGTCGCGGGATCGATGCTCCTCTATTACCTGTCACGCAACCTTAACTCGCCCGTGGCGCGATCTTCAAGTGTGCTTCTGGCATGCGTGACGGTGGTATCCCTCGTTGATGTATTTGCCTCTTTTGACACAACCCGCCTCTCGCTTGAGAACTGGTCCCGCATTCAGTGGCTGGGTATTGCATTTGCGCCGGCGGCGATGTTCCATCTGTCAGATGCGTTGCTGGCGACAACGGGTCTGGTTTCTCGCGGCCGTCGCCGCAGGGTAACCCGCCGGCTCTATATCTTGAGCGCTTTGTTCCTGATCATGGCGCTTTTCACGGAAGCGCTGGTTACAGGCCTTGTCTACGGCCCGGCGCCACATCTGCAGGCCGGGCCAGTGTTCCCCCTGTTTGTCCTGTACTACATCATTGCGACAGCCGTTTCAGTGTACAACGTCGCGCGGGCGCGTAATCGCTGTCTGTCAACGTATACGCACAGACGGATGGGCTACCTGCTGTTCACCTTTACCCTGCCATCACTCGGCATATTCCCGTACAGCCTGCTGTTTTCCAACTCAAGTGATAGTTCTCTGCTGTTCTGGGTGCTTGTAAACGTTGGCAATCTTGGCATCATCCTCATGCTGCTGTTTATGGCCTATCCCCTGTCCTTCTTTGGCTCGAACATTCCCGATCGGGTTGTGAAGGCCGAGCTTCTGCGTTTCTTTCTGCGGGGGCCAGCGGCGGGATCACTCGTGCTTCTCGTTATTCTCTTTGTGCCCAAAGCAGGGGGAATCCTGGGCCTGCCAGGTGACCAGTTCATGCTCTTTGCCGCAGTGGCAGTGGTGATGTTCTGGCAGTGGATGGTGTCGCTGGTGCTGCCATACCTGGAGCGATACCTGCTCTATCCTGATGAGCCTTCGCAGGTGCGAGTCCTGCAGAGCATCAGCCAGCGGCTGTTGACTGAAAACGACATTCAGCAATTGTTCGAGGCCATCCTGGCGGCCGTCTGTGACTTGTTGCAGGTTCCGGTGGCGTTCATCGCAACTTTGAATGGTGAGTACGCCCAACCGGTCAAGATTGTCGGTGGGTGGAAACCTGAAGGGCCGTTGCTGGAGGGCGGTGACCTGCAAGCGTTGAGCTCAGAAGCCGAGTCCGGTGAGGAAACGATCATCCAGTGGCGTGATTTCTGGATTGTGCCGTTGTACAGCACGCATGCGCCTGGCCGCACCTTATTGCCTGCGTCGAACGGCCAGACGGTCATTGGTCTGCTGGGCGTGCAGGCCCGTGCTCCGGAACCGGACCTGACTCCGGAGGAGCAACAGGTCTTTGATGTGCTCGTGCTTCAGGCTGCGCAGGCCCTTGATGATCAGCATCTCCAGATCGAGGTTTTCACTGTCCTTGAACAGCTTCTGCCAGAAATGGACGATCTGCAGCGCATTCGGGAAGCGGCGCGCTACCGCGATTATCCGAAAGTGGCACTGGCGCAATCCTCCCCGGGGATGAGTGGCGTTCAGGCGGATTTCGTTGAAGCGGTGCGGGATGCCCTGCGTGATTACTGGGGCGGTCCGCGACTGACACGCAGCAGCCTGATCAGCCTGAAGGTTGTGCAGCAGGCCCTGGAAGCTAATGCCAACAATCCCACACGGGCCCTGCGTGTGGTGCTTCAGGAGGCGGTCAATCGGCTGCGGCCTGCCGGCGAGCGCAGCATGACGCAGGCTGAGTGGACATTGTATAATATTGTGGATTTGCGGTTCATTCAGGGATACAAGGTGCGTGATGTTGCCAAGCGGCTGGCGATGAGCGAGGCTGATCTGTACCGCAAGCAACGTACTGCAATTGAAGAGGTGGCGCGCGTTCTTGCAAAAATCGAAGATGAGTCCCATATTTAGGAACAGGTTACTTGCGAACTGGGGCGTAATTGGCACGTGATTGGCGAGTTCGCGCGAGGGCGACGCTCATTCACAGGGCTGGCACAGCGTTCATCCATTGGAAGAACTGAGAGGAAGGGTTCTTAATGTCTGAGAGTGGCCATCGAGGAGGGCGCTTTGCGTCAGCTCCTCCAACGGTAGATGAGTCGTATTGGTCAGCCCTGCTTCAGGAGGGTGAATGCGCGCCAGCGGAAGATGATATGCAATCGACTGCTGGTTGGTATGATGATGACGATGGGACTGGCTACGGCCAATCAGCACAAGGGCCAAATGGGCTGGACGTGGCAGATGCTGGCGACTGGGCAGCACTCAACCAGGCGATGGCTCAGGATCAGACCCTGGAAATGCCGGTAGCGGGCTGCAACCGGGGTGGGTTGCTGGTGCAGTGGCGGAGCCTGCGTGGTTTTGTCCCGGCAAGTCAATTGGTTGAATTCAGGGCGACAAACAACGAGGTAATGCGGCGCCAGGAGTTATCGACTTATATCGGGCAGACGCTTGCCTTACGTATCATTGAGCTGGACAACGCGCAAAACCGTTTGATACTGTCTGAACGTGCCGCTCAGGTTAACCCGGGTACGCGTGAGACGATCCTTAGTACGCTCAGGGCGGGGGATACCTGCCGGGGTCTGGTGACGAATGTCTGTGATTTTGGGGTTTTCGTTGACCTGGGTGGGGTTGAGGGATTGATCCACATTTCTGAATTGAGCTGGGGGCGCGTTGGCCATCCGGGAGATGTCCTGAAACGCGGTGAAAACGTCGCAGTTTTTGTGATGGACGTTAACAAGGGGGAAGGGCGCGTGGCGCTCAGCCTGAAACGTCTGCGCGAAGACCCCTGGCGGACGGTTCACGAGCGTTACCATGTGGGGCAGATCGTCACAGGGGTTGTTACAAACGTGGTGGACTTTGGCGCTTTTGCCTGCATTGAGCAGGGGCTTGAAGGTCTTATCCATATCTCGGAGTTGGCCGAAGGGCATTTCTTACACCCCAGAAACGTGGTGAGTGAGGGTGACACCATTCAGGCGCGGATTCTGAACATCGATGGTCCCAGCCGGCGCCTGGGACTCAGTCTGAGAGAGCAGAGCAAGGATTGACAACTCCGCAGCGTGTTTGTGTAAGCCTTGGCCGCACTCAAAAGGACTTACGAGTGCGGCCAGTTGTTTCTCCATGCCCCTGAGCGCGGGGCGGTGTGTTATCATTGCGTGCAGTGTTGTGATGTGAAGGCCTGGATGTGTAGTGTCGGAATGGCTGGTTTGTAACGGGTAGGATGCGAAACCATGGCTGCCAAGAAACCTTCGCCGCTTGAACACCTGCGCTCAACCGTGCGGTCTGCACTTGACCGGTTACCGCGGCGCACTTCGATTCCCAGACCCTCGGTCTCACTGCGTCGGTCAGGAAGTACCCGGCAGAACGCCGGTGCGAGCTGGCGGGGATTGCCCAGCCAGGTGCGGGAATGGCTGGATAACCTGCCGTCCGGCACTGGCGAGGTTGTGGCAGTATTGTTGATCGTGTTTGGTGTGGTGTCGCTTCTGGCACTGCTGAGCTTTTCGCCGGAGCCGACTGTCACCAGCACGTGGGCTCAGGCGATACGGCAACTCTTCGGTTACGGCAGCTTTGTTGTGGCGCTGGGTATTCTGGCGCTCGGGGTCAGCATCCTGCTGCCTCAGTTTGGAATCACCCTGCGTTTTCCGTGGCCGCGCGTGCTGGCGCTGGAGGTGACATTTCTCTCCATGCTGGCGCTCTTTCATCTGCTCTCGCGCGATCCTGAGCCGCGGGCGTTGGCCCGGGCGGGCGGTGGCGGTGGCTACGTAGGGTGGGTGCTCAGCCAACTGATTGCGAGCTTTCTGGATCCGATTACCGCTACGATTGTCTATACTGCGATATTTCTTATCGCCCTTGGTCAGACGCTTGGATTACAGCGCCGGCATCTCAGTCTGGCGTTTGACTGGGTGATCCAGCGGCTGCGCGAGTGGGCCGACCGGCTGGAGGCGCGCGCCGAGGACCTGGAGGCCGCGGCTGAGAAGGCCGCGTTACCGGAAGCCGAGAGCGATCCGGATGTCTATCAACGCCGCTGGCGACCTTCGGTAGTGGATCGTCAGACCCAGATAGCGGGGCAGCCACACGTCCGCGCAATGGGTTCAGCTCGTCCGGAATCCGCGCCCGACGATGATGAAGGCATGGAGTCTGAGCAGGCCACTCTTGACCCTGAAGTGCTCAAGTCACTGCCCAGTTACATTCAGCCCGAACAGGAAAGGCTCGATCGGGGGCTGAGTTCACCGGGAATCCCGGGCGAACGACCCTCGATTGTGCCGCGGGCGGATGTCCCCGAGGCGCGCCCCGCGATTGCGTCTGAATCTGTGAGCAACGTCAGCAAATTCCGTAAGGTTCGTGATGCGGATGGACGGATTGTCCGCGAGTTTCGGGTGGATGACCTGCAGGAGCCGCGCCGAACAGGCAAGCGCGAGGAGGGGCTGCCAGCGTTCAGCCTACTGGAAGACAATACCCTTGACCGGCCGACCAATGAAGAGATCAATGATAACGCACGGATCATCGAAGAGACGCTGCGCGAGTTCGACATTCACGTAGAGGTGGTGGATGTCAAGATCGGGCCGGCGGTGACTCAGTATGCTGTTCAGCCTTTTAAGGAAATGGTCACTGAAAACGGTGAGGTGATTTTTCAGCGGGTGAGGGTGGGGCGCATCACAACACTTGAGAGCGATCTGGCGCTGGCCCTTTCTGCCAGACGACTGCGCATCCAGGCGCCGGTTCCCGGTCATACATACATCGGCGTCGAAGTGCCGAACAAGAAGCCGAGCGTAGTGTCATTGCGGGGAGTCATTGAAAGCCACGTATTCTTCAAGTACCGCGATACACCCCTGGCGCTTCCCCTGGGCCGTGATGTTTCCGGCGCGTCGGTTGTTGCGGACCTGGCCACAATGCCGCACCTCTTGATCGCCGGCACAACCGGCTCCGGGAAGTCAGTGGCGCTAACAGCGATGGCGACCGCTCTGGTGATGAATAACCTGCCGGACCGGCTCAAGCTGGTGATGCTTGACCCCAAGATGGTGGAACTGACGCGCTTCAACGGCTTGCCGCACCTGCTTGGCCCGGTTGAGATGGAGCAGGAACGGATTATTGGTGTGTTGCGCTGGGCCACGCGTGAGATGGACCGGCGCTACAAACTGCTGGAAGTGGCGGCCGCCCGTAATCTCGAAGCCTATAACCAGGCGTTAGGTCGGCGTCGCAAGGACGAGCATCTGCCGTATATCGTCATCTTCTTCGACGAGATTGGCGACCTGATGCTGTCCAGGCCGGATGAGACAGAAAAAACCCTGGCCCGGTTGGCACAGATGGCACGGGCGGTCGGCATTCATTTGATTGTGGCGACGCAGCGCCCCTCGGTGGATGTCATTACGGGGCTGATCAAGGCGAATTTCCCGGCGCGGATGTCCTTTGCCGTGGCGTCAGGCGTTGATTCACGCGTGATTCTCGATACCGTTGGAGCGGAAACACTGATGGGCAGAGGCGACATGCTCTACCAGGCCGCGGATGCGGCAGGCCCACAACGTGTGCAGGGCTGCTATGTTTCCGATGAAGAGCTTGACCGGGTTATCAACTACTGGTCCGACTGGATGCAGAAGCAGGCAGAGGAAAGCGGCGTGGAGACGCGGACGATTGCCCCGTGGGAGCGCGGGATGACGCGCCGCGAAATCCTGTCTGAGACGGATCCGATGCTGGAGGAGGCGATCCGCATCGTGATTGAGGCGTCGGAGGCATCGGCATCACTCCTTCAGCGCCGGATGGGGGTCGGCTATCCACGCGCGGCGCGCCTGATGGATTTGCTGCAGGAGCTGGGTATCATCGGCGCTCCTACCAGCGGTGGACGTACGCGAGAGGTGCTGTACCGGCCTGGAGAAGATCCGTTCCAGCGGATTATTGAGCGCCGGGTGCGCGGCGACGAGTAGCGCGTTTCCATCTGCGTTGGCGCTCGGTTGGCTCCGGTCTGCCGAAGAGCAGAGAAAGGGCAGAAGTTTGCAGCGCGTTGTACACAAAGGTCGCGTCTATTACCAGTTTGACCAGTGGACCGGGGGGGCAGCGTGCCCTGTCCATGGTGTGTTCACCCGGCTGGGCGGCGTCAGCACCGGCGCGTGGGCGTCGCTCAATGTGGGCAGCACGGTAGGGGATGATCCGGATGCCGTGAGCCGTAACCGCCACCTTTTGCTTGCCGCGCTCGGCCTCGAGAGTCGGCGTGAATGTACAGTCTGGCAGGTTCACAGCGCCGACACAATTGTCGTGAACGGTGCTGTTCCTGGCGAACGCGTGCTGGCGCAGGCGGATGGCATGGTGACCGACAGGACTGATGTGGCCCTGACCATGCGCTTTGCTGATTGTGTTCCGGTGCTGCTGTATGATCCGGTCAGGAAGGTCATTGGTATTGCCCATGCCGGCTGGCGAGGAACTGTGATTGGTGCCGGGCCAGGTGCCGTCCGTAAGATGGTTGAGGTCTACGGCAGTTGTGTTCGGGATATTCAGGCTGGCATCGGCCCGAGTATTGGCCCAGCAAGGTATCAGGTTGGCGAAGATGTTGTTACGGCTGTCCAGAAGGCCTATGGGCAGCTTGACGGATTGATCCACCGGGCTGCGGACGATTCTGCCTATTTTGACCTGTGGGAGGCCAATCGCCGATCTCTGGCAGGTGTGGGCGTGGAACAGATCGAGGTGGCGGGCATCTGCACGGCGAGCCGCACCGCTGAGTTCTTTTCCCACCGCGCTGAGTGTGGCAAGACCGGTCGCTTTGGGGCGGTAATCGCGTTACCGGCAGAGGAGATGGCGTAGTGGCGCTGGGAATGACCGTGCAAGAACGGCTGAGTGTGGTGCACGCTCAGATTGCCGGGGCATGTGCAGCGGCTGGGCGATCCCCGGCTGAGGTTCGCCTGGTGGCCGTCAGCAAGACGCACCCCCCTGAGGCAGTGGTGGCAGCCTACCAGGCCGGGCTACGCGATTTTGGCGAGAACCGGGTGGAAGAAGCGGTGGAGAAGATCGCCGCCGTGCAGCAGTTGCTGCCGGGAGCCGCACTGGCGTGGCACATGATCGGCCATATTCAGAGCCGCAAGGCCCGGCTGGTCACCACGGGGTTTACCTTGATTCACTCGCTGGATTCGCTCAGGCTTGCGGAAAAGCTCTCCCGCCTGGCGCTGGAAGCAGGATCGGTAACCAACGTTCTATTGGAAATGAACGTCAGCGGAGAGGATAGCAAATCCGGTTGGTCGGTCGCTGCCTGGGCGCACAGGACCACTGTGCGGGAGTCGCTATGGGGCGATATTCGGAGTATTCTTGACGGCATGCCGGGCGTGCGTATCTGCGGGTTAATGACGATGGCGCCGGTGGTCGAAGAGGCTGAACAGGCACGCCCTGTGTTTGCCGAACTGCGCAGCCTGCGCGTTGCGCTACAGAACGATTTTCCACAGGGGGACTGGTCTCAGCTCAGTATGGGCATGACGGATGATTTCCCTGTGGCAATTGCCGAAGGTGCGACTATCGTACGCATCGGCCGGGCGATCTTTGGCTCTCGGATGATAGGGTAGACATAACGTGATAGCGAATGCAGCGGTACTGATCGGTCAGTTGTATCAGATAGTCCTGTTAGCCCGTGTGCTTTTGAGCTGGGTACGAGTTGACCCGTACAATCCGCTGGTCCAGGTGCTGTATCAGATCACTGAACCAGTGCTGGCGCCCATCCGGCGTGTGATGCCGCAGGGGATGGGATTGGACTTCAGCCCTGTGATCGCAATGATCCTCGTCCAGTTGCTGGTCGAAGTCATTGTCGCTACCTTCTGAAAGGATGGGGGCCAATGCGTAAGGACTTCCGGATCACGGATGCGGTGGGGGGCGCTGCGTTCAGCGTCAGGGTGGTTACCCGGGCAGCGCGAGCGGAACTTGCCGGAATTCAGGATGATGGCATTCTGAAGATTCGCCTGACTTCATCACCGACCGATACAAACGCCGTGAACGCCGAACTGGTTGCGTTTCTGGCGCAGCGACTTGGTGTGCCTCCCGGAGCGATTAATGTCGTGGCCGGCCTGCAGGGCAGAGAAAAACTTGTCAGCGTCGACGGCATTCGGCCTGCGGATCTCGATAGACTGCTGGCCCCGGATAAGAACGAATAGGCCATGCTGAGAGTCAGGGTGATGGTGATGGGATTGGGCATGCTGCTGATCGCGGCCTGTGCGCCAGTGCCATCTTTTCCGGCCGTTCCGACCCAGGTCCTGGTGCCGTCGACTGATACGCCGGTGCCATCCCCGACACCTGAGGCATCGCCTGAGCCATCTTTGACAGTGGTGGAGCCTGCGATCCCTGAATCCGAAGTGGCCGAAGGTGATCAGGCTCGGGTGCTAGCCGGGCTGGTGCTGGCTGATCTTGCCGGCCGCCTGCCGGCCGATCCGGAAGGGATTGAGGTCAGGGCAATTGAGAGCATAGTGTGGTCAGGCGAGAGTTGCGATCCGGCGCTGGAAGCTGCGCAGGACGCCCGTCCCGGATTTCGGATTGTACTTGAGTACGCTGAGCGATTGTATGTCTATCATGCCGATGAATCCGGCACGTACCTGGCCTGCGAATCGGACGTTGCGCCGGTTGAGGGTGAGCCCGTTATTCTGGATACCAGTCTTGGCGCGGTCGTTGACCTCGCACAACGCAATCTGGCCGCCCGGCTTGATCTGCCGGTGAGCCGTGTGTTTGTCGTGGAAGCGGCTTCCGCACTGTGGACAGACGCTAATCTGGGTTGCGGTTCCGACGATGTTGCGACCCTGGCCGTGCCTGTGGCGGGCTACAGAATTGTGCTGCGCGTTGGTACGACAGAGTACACCTACCATGCCAATTACCGGCAGGTCGTGTTGTGCAGGGAAACGCTGTTGGCACCTGATGCTACGCGTCCTGCTGCGGAGGAAGTCACGGCAGTTCCGCAGTAGCGTTGTACAGAAGTGATAAGCATGTGAGCCGGGCGGCAGGGGCTGTTCCTGCCGCCCTGTCTATCCAGTGGAGACTGAGATGATTCAGTGGAAACGCGGCATTGCAATTGGTGTCCTGGCACTAGATCGGAAGAGCACACGTCTGAACTCCAGTCACCGCTCATTATCT
>CAZGYW010000059.1:0-9345 GCA_964530495.1 uncultured Anaerolineae bacterium | reverse complement strand
CCAGCACCGCCAGATCGTAATGGCCATACTCCTGAACCACTGCGATCAACTGGTCATTCGCCCGGATGATGTGCTCATAGGGCCCGGGTGTATTCGTGATCGTCGGCGTTGCCGAAGGCGTCACCGGCGTCGATGTTGGCGCAGGGGTGATGGCGGCAATCTCCGGCGGTGTGGCGCTCGGCGTCGCGGACGGGATCGATGTCAGCGTGGCCGTGGGTGATGCAGTGAGCGGCAGCGCATCAGTAGGATTCTGGCCCACATTGCCGCTGCATGCTGCCAGCAAGCAAACCAGAGCCAACACGCATGCGCTCACCAGACCAGATCTTAGCGGCATAGTAATCCTCACGGACTATCCCAAAAAAAGAGCCGAGACGGGGTGCTGAATGTCACAGATGCAAGATCGCCCTGCCCGTCAGCGGGTCCCACCGCGACCTCCCAGGTTAAAAGGTGGCGAGTCCCATCGCGCGGCTGCCATTCACCAGGCACAATGAACACTGTCTCGGTTGTGGTTGCAGTATACGTCATGTTCACCGTAGTGTCAGTCACCTTCACACGGTACACATCACCGGCGGCCAGCGTCCCGGTCGATACCCAGCGCAGCGTCACAATAGCCGCGGGGCCAAAGAGAAACCGATCGCCCGGGGAAAGCAGGACTGGTGCGTTGTAGGTTGGTGTTGGTGTAGCCGTTGGTGTCTCGCTGCCGGATGGTGTTGGAGAGAGGGTAGCGGTCGGTAATGGGATCGGCACGCGCAATTGCTGGCCCTGGTACAACTGGACGATACAGGTCGCGCCGCCGTAATCCATGCCGAAGTCACACTGTGAAAAAGTCACTTCCGGATTGAGCTGGGATAGAATTTCCACGTTGGCGTCAAACAGAACGGCCACCCTGATGATGTTATCATCCGGTTGGACGGTATACCACATCACGCCTGGCGGTAATGTAGCCGTCGGGATCACGTCGCTGATCGGCGTGGCAGTGCCACTGTCACCCGAGAGCGATGTCAGTGTAGTGCTGCCAGCGCCGGTATCGCTGTCACTGTCAGGATCGCTCTCGGCAGGCTCCGGCCCCGGGGTCGCGGTCGGCCACGGAATCTCCAGCACCTGACCAAGTTGCAGGCTCTCCGCCGACCGCAGCCCGTTCATCTGGAGAATCAAATCGATGACGGCCAAATCCCGGTGTCCGCAGCGCGTTGCCAACGTAATCAGCGTGTCCCCCGGCCCCACGGTCTGCTCGCATGGTCCCGGAGTCTCCGTGGGCGAAGGCGCCGCTGTTGGCGTATCGGTTGGCGTCAGCGTCGGCAGGAACAGCGTTGGCAGAGCCGTAGTTACCCCCTGACTCCCCCCGGATGCAAACGTCGCAACCATCGTGCTCCCACCTGAACCGGCCGTCAGATCCTGCGAGCGCGGACCCAGCCACTGGGACGCCGCCACGCCTGCCAGAAGGGCCAGGCCCAGGATAACCACACCTCCGACCACAATTGGAATTGCGATGCCCCACCAGGGAAGCCGCAGCAGCCGCGGCACATAGAGATCGTCTTCGCCAAGCTCAGACTCAAACACCGGGCTTTCCGCAAGCTCCTGCTGCCTCACTGCCCGCCGGGCGGGCTGGCCGGGCTGCTGAACACGGTCCAGACACGCCCCGCACACCGGGCATTCCATGACCGATGCTGGCATTTCTGTCTGGCAAATTGGGCACCTGTTCGTTTCCGCCATGATCCCTCAACCCTCACGGGATGAACAGCGCGATTATAGCAGGCGCCTGCCAGCATGCCATGTTCAGCCCGATAGCTGGTGCGTCACGACATCCCAGACCGCCACAGTGAGCGCCACCAACTCACGCAGATCATACCAGCCTGCGCTGCGATATATTCGCCGATCTGCGGCAGCCCCGATGGCGTCAAGCCCGAGTAACTCGCAGGTGAAGAGCGCCCTCGGCAGGTGGAAAGCCTGGGTAACCAGAATAACCCGGTCAGCCTGATGCACGTCCCGCACACGCAGGCAGCTATCGTACGTCCGCAGACCAGCACGATCCAGCGTCACCGCGCCCGCTGGCACGCCGCGCTGTATGACGTAGCGGGCCATGGCACCCGGCTCATCATAGTCCGCCGCCCGCCCGTCTCCCGATAGGATCAGGTGCGTGATGCTCCCCGCCTGGTACAGCTCAAGCGCCATGTCCAGACGATCACGCAGGACGGTCGTCGGTTGCCCATTCCGAATCGCTGCGCCAAACACCACTGCCGTCGAATATCCGGCAGCCTCTTCCGGAGAAGACACGATCCGCGGCTCATACCGCTCAAAGACCAGTGCCCGCAGGATGAACGGCGCGACGATCAGACCGCTGATGGCCAGCGCTATCCCAATCACCGCACGCCTTACCCGTGATACCACCATAGTCACCCACCCGTTTGCCTGATTCCGCCACGGTTTTACCAGATAATGCTTAACCACACATAAGAGGTGTTCTGCCCTGCTTACTGATTTCCTTTGATCCCACCCGTGTCCGCATTATAATCATGCCAGAGTCTGCGACGCTGTCTCGACTCACTCATGAGTCTCTGAGGCCACATCCCGCCAGGTAATGCCGGGTACGCGCAGGCCCTGAACACCAGTTTCCATCGCCCTTCAGGACAGACCACATTGAAACTTGAGACTTTTTCGCACGAAGCCATCTTCCAGGCATTAGAGGCTGAATGGAACCCGCTCCTCCAGCGCAGCCACAGTAACCTGATCTTCCTGACTTTTCAGTGGCAGCGCATCTGGTGGGAAGCGTACCATCCGGGAACGCTGCACATCCTCACCGCTCGTGACGAGACGGGCACATTGCTTGGCATCGCGCCCTGGTTTGTGCAGGAAAATGACGGCAGCCGCATCCTGCGGGCTATAGGCTGCGTTGATGTCACCGATTACCTCGATGTCATCGTCGCCCCACCCCATAGAGCTGCATTCCTGTCTGCGCTGGCTAAGCACCTGGCGGACCAGACAGCGGAGATTGATCGGCTGCATCTCTGCAATGTTCCCGAAAGCTCACCGCTCCTTGAGGAGTGGCCGCCGATCCTGCAGGCACACGGCTTTGTCACCACCGTTGAACAGCAGGAAGTCTGTCCCGTGATCCAATTGCCAGCAACCTGGGACGACTATCTCAGCCTGCTGGACAAGAAGCAGCGTCACGAGTTGCGCCGCAAGCTGCGCCGCGCCGGGGACCAGGTTGATTGGTATATCGTCGGGCCAGGCGATGACCTGGCGGCCGCAACACAGGCGTTTCTGCGCCTGATGGCCCTCAGCAGCCCTGACAAAGCAGCCTTCCTGGGGGACACAGACAACGTAGCATTCTTCCATGCACTGATCCCGTCGCTGATGGCCGCCGGCTGGCTGCAATTGAGTTTCCTCACGGTGGCGGGCGAACCGGCTGCGGCCTATCTCAATTTCGATTACAATGATCGCATCATGGTCTACAATTCCGGCCAGGACATTGGGCGCTTTGGTGCGCTCAGCGCCGGAATCGTGTTGCTGGCTCACACCATCCGGCACGCCATCGACTCTGGCCGCAATGCCTTTGACTTCCTGCGCGGTGATGAGACCTACAAGTACCAGATGGGCGGTCGGGATACCCGTGTCTTTGAGCTTAGCGCGAGGCAACGGTAGCGGCATGCCACGCCCCATCCAGCGGATCGCCATGCTCAGCGTGCACACCTGTCCTCTCGCCACTCTGGGCGGCAAGAAGACCGGTGGCATGAACGTCTACGTGCGCGATCTCAGCCGGGAGTTCGCCAAACGCGGCATTGCAGTCGACGTCTTTACGCGCAGTCAGGACCCCTGCCAGCCCCATGTAAACGAGACTCTGGCCGAGGGCGCCCGGGTGATCCACGTGCCAACCGGCCCCGAGACTCCCCTGGACACGACGGACGTCTACCCTCACCTGCCCCAGTTCGTCAGCAACGTCCTGACCTATGTGGATCAGGAACGCCTGCATTATGACGTCATCTACAGTCACTACTGGCTCAGCGGGTGGGCCGCCCACGAGTTGCGCGCCGCGTGGGGCACGCCGGTAGCGCAGATGTTTCACACGCTGGGCCACATGAAGAACCGCATTGCCGATGATCGCCCCACTGCGCAGAACGGGCTGCGCGATATCCGCATCTTCACAGAAACGGACATCATGTCCTGGGCCGATGTGCTGATCGCCGCCACACCTGCCGAGCGCGCCCAGATGCTGTGGCTCTATCAGGCCGATCGGCGCAAGATCAGCGTTGTTCCCCCCGGTGTGGATACGCAGCACTTTCAGCCCATCGAACCGGACATCGCGCGGCAGGAGATAGGAATTCCGCAGCGCCACAGGATGCTGCTCTTTGTCGGGCGCATTGAGCGGCTCAAGGGTGTGGAGACCTTGCTCCACGCCACAGACATCATCCGCCGCGAAAAACCCTACCTCGCCGACCAGATGTGTGTGACGATCATCGGGGGTAACCCGGAAGAGGTATCTCACCCGGATACCGAAATGGCACGGCTGGAGGCTATCCGGCAGAAGCTGGGACTGCATGGCCTGGTGACCTTCATCGGTGCCAGGGATCAGGATCGGCTGCGCTACTATTACAGCGCGGCCGACGCCCTCATCTTGCCGTCTGATTACGAATCCTTTGGGATGGTTGCGCTGGAAGCGATGGCCTGCGGGGCGCCGGTCATCGCCTCAGAAGTCGGCGGGTTAGCCTACCTGATTCGCGATGGCGAAACCGGGTTTCACGTGCCGGTCAGGGAGCCAGACGTGCTGGCCTCCCGAATATTGGGTCTTCTGGAGAATCCGGAGGCACATGCCAGGATGCGTGCCGCCGCCCATGAGGCTGCCCAGGGCTACGCCTGGGCACATATCGCGGACCAGCTACTCACTGTTTTCGCATCCCTGGCGCAGCCCAGAACCGGCGTGCGCCCGGCCTTATCCACCGTATGAGTTTGGAATATCCGACTGAACCGCATCCAGGTATGGCTCGCCATCCTGAATGGCCATGGCCTCACTCTCGCCCAGCGTGCGCTGGCCATGGTGATACAGCACGTCATTGAAAGAATCGTAGCGGTAACGTCTGCTGACCCATCCATACGCCGGATGCCGGAATATCACGTTGAATAGCACAGCATCGCTTGCTTCAAGCATCTGCTCACCCTCCAGCCAGACCGGAGCATATTGCTGAAGGTGAGGCAGCACCTTTGAATCACGTCGTGCGCGGATCGAGTCGGCCATAAGTGTGTCCGTATCTCCCATAGGCTCTGGAGCAGCGTCGTCACTGCCCCTATTCTAGTCGACACCGCGCCGAGCGGCAATAGCCGTCCCAATTCAGAAAGGATTCCGCCCCATGCCACGTGCCATCCTGAGCGTCTCTGATAAGTCAAATCTCACAGAGTTCGCGGCTCTTCTTATCTCCCTGGGCTGGGACCTCATTGCCAGCGGAGGGACTGCGGCAGAGTTACGTGACAGAGGCCTGCCAGTTACACCGGTTGAGCTTGTCACTGGAGCGCCCGAGATGCTCGGCGGCCGCGTGAAGACCCTGCATCCTGCCATTCATGCTGGCATCCTGGCGCGCGATACCGATGCCGACATGGCTGACCTCAGCGCCCACGATTATGCGCCGATCAGCATGGTCGTCTGCAACCTGTATCCTTTTCGGACGGCTGTCCTCCGCCCCGACATTACGCTGGCGGAGGCCATCGAACAGATTGATATTGGCGGCGTAACTCTGTTGCGTGCGGCGGCCAAGAACTTCTCACGTGTGACTGTCATCTGCGATCCACAGGACTACGAGCTGATCGGCGCCACTTTGCAGTCGGATGGTGAGATTGGCCCTGTGCTCCGCCACCAACTGGCCGTCAAAGCCTTCGCCCACACACGCAACTACGACACCGCGATTCATGCCTACCTGGAACACGGGATATCAAGCACGCTCCCTGGTGAAATTGCGTTTCCTGAGGTGCTTCCACTGCATCTGCTCCGCACCGCCCAGCTGCGCTATGGTGATAACCCCCAGCAATCTGCCGCTTTCTACGCCGCCCATCCATCCACCTCACCGCTCAATGCCGAACCGCTTGGCGGCGAAAGCCTGACCTACACCAACCTGCTGGACCTTGATGCCGCCTGGCGTGCCGTCTCCTCCTGGGAGTCGCCAGCCGTCGTCATGGCAAGTCACCGCTCCGTAATCGGGTTCACTGCCGCACAGACGCTTGCCCAGGCACTCACTTCTGCCCTGGCTCCCGACCATCACCCTGTGTCGAACAGCGTGCTTGCCGTCAACCGCACCGTGGATGAAGCCTTTGTAGCCGAACTTGCCGATCTGTATATCGAAGCGCTGGCCGCGCCGGGATTCACAGCAGCAGCGCTGGAGGCGCTGCGCACCACCCGCCCCACCTGTTGCCTTCTCAAGATGCTCCCCCTCCCCCCGGCAGCAGTCAACTATCATCTCAGATCAGTGCGTGGCGGGTTTGCGCTCCAGATAGCCGATACCGGCGATCCCGATCCGCTGGCCGGGCGCACCGTCACCCGCCGGAAACCATCCGCACAGGAAATGCGGGCCCTGCGCCTGGCCTGTCATTGTGTCCGCTTTGTTCCTTCCACAGCGGCCGTTGTCGCCGGGCCAGACGCCACAGTCAGCGTGGTAAGTGGGCTGGCATCACCGGAAGATGCCGTGCGCCTGGTGCTTCAAAAGGCCGAACACCGGGCGCAGGGCGCAGTCCTGGCCACCGACCACTTTCTTACCCACCCGGATATGGTAGATATGGCAATTGGAGCGGGCATCTCTGCGATTGTCCAGCCAGGAGGCGCCTTGCGTGATGCCAGCGTCATCGAAGCGGCAGACAGGGCCGGCATCGCCATGCTATTCACCGGCGTGAGACACCTCCTGCACTGATCTGCCGGGCATGCAGTGTGTCACAATCGGCTGCGGCTGCCCCAAGCTTAAATTTTCCCGAAACCGCGTCTGATTCGGCCCGACTTGTTTTGCGTTGTGCACAAATGCGCATATACTAGATGACAGCAACCATTTTATTCAGCACTGACAAAAAGGAGTAAGACCGTGGCAAGTGTAACGTTCCGGGATGTCACCAAGCTCTTTGGCGACGTTGAAGCTGTCTCGCATCTCAACCTCGAGGTCGCAGATCAGGAGTTTCTGGTCCTCGTGGGCCCGTCCGGCTGCGGTAAGTCCACCAGCCTCCGCATGCTCGCCGGTCTGGAGGAAATCTCCTCCGGTGAGATTCTCATTGGCGACCGTGTCGTGAACAACGTGGCCCCCAAAGACCGCGACATCGCCATGGTGTTCCAGAGCTATGCGCTTTACCCGCACATGACCGTCTATGACAACATGGCCTTCGGCCTCAAGCTGCGCAAGACCCCCAAACAGGTCATTGACGAGCGTGTTCGCGGCGCTGCGAAGAGCCTTGGTATTGAGCAGCTTCTGGATCGCCGCCCGCGTCAGCTATCCGGTGGCCAGCGCCAGCGCGTGGCCGTGGGCCGTGCCATCGTGCGCGAACCTGCCGTATTCCTGATGGACGAGCCGCTCTCCAACCTGGATGCCAAGCTCCGCGTTGAATCGCGCGCTTTCATCCAGAAACTGCATCAGCAGCTCGGCACCACGTTCATCTACGTGACCCACGACCAGACCGAGGCCATGACCATGGGGACGCGCATCGCGGTCCTCAACGCCGGCATCCTGCAGCAGCTGGACTCGCCGACGAACCTCTATCGCCATCCGCGTAACCGGTTTGTTGCCGGCTTCGTTGGCAGCCCGTCCATGAACTTCTTTGATGCAGTCCTCAAGGAAGAAGACGGCAAGCTGGTCGTTCAGGGCGATATCTTCAAGATCGTCGTCCCCGAAGAGCACCGCAGCCGCTACGAGCATGCCAAGGGCAAAGCCGTCATCATGGGCTTCCGGCCTGAAGACATCCACGACCCGGACTACCAGCCGACTGGCACCATCGCAGCACTTGTCCCGGCCAACGTCGACGTGGTTGAGCAAATGGGTAACGAAGTGATTATCTACTTCGAGTCTGGCGGCAAGACCTTCCTCGGCCGCATTGACCCACGCACCAGCGCCCGCGTTGGCATGAAGATCGATGCTGCCTTCAACGTGGCCAACATGCACCTCTTTGACGCCGAAACGGATGAGGCGCTGTGGCTGCCCGAAGATGTCAGGAGCACCTTCAAGAAGCTCTAAGGCCTGAGCTCTTCTGAAAAACAACCGCCCGCTGAACTCTCTCGCGGGCGGTTCTGTTTGTCTCGGGAGCGCATTCTAATCGACGCCGCGCAATTTCGGATCGAGGGTGTCGCGCAGTCCGTCGCCCAGCAGATTGAAGCCCAGCACCACCAGCGTGATCGCCAGGCCGGGGAACAGCATCCCCCAGTAAGCACCGGTAATCAGGTATTGCTGGCTCTCCGCCAGCATCTTGCCCAGCTCCGGGAAGGGCGCCTGCTGCCCCAGCCCCAGGAATCCGAGCGCAGCGGTCTCCACAACCGCCGTCCCCAGCCCGAGCGTGGCCTGCACAATCAGTGGCGCCAGGCTGTTCGGCAGGACGTGCCGCAGCAGGATATGCCCCTGCTTGGCGCCCACACTCTGCGCCGCCTGCACATAGTCCTCGCTCCGAATGCTGATCGCCATGGACCGCGCCAGGCGGGCATAGACCGGGATGTTAACAATCGCAATGGCCATCATCGCGTTGCGCAGCCCCGGCCCGAAAATCGCCACCAGCGTGATCGCCAGCAGCAACGATGGAAAAGCCAGCATCACATCCATCGTGCGCATGATCACGCTATCGACCCAGCCGCCGCCAAACCCGGCCACCTCGCCCAGCGTCACCCCGATCAACACTGAGAATGTCACCGACACCAGGCTGACCGTCAGCGAAACAACCGCCCCGTGCCCCACCCGGCGCATGATGTCCCGGCCAAGGTTGTCCGTGCCAAAGGGATGTTCCAGGCTGGGCGGGGAGAATCTGGCCGGCAGGTTCTGATCACGGCGGGCATTGTAGTCATCGGCAATCGGCACCAGGATGGCAATCGCAATGTAGATGATGACGATACTCCCCCCGATGCGTGCGCTGTGATTACGCAGAAAACGCCGCCACAGCGCCTTCCACTCCGGCACATATTCCGATATCGCAGCCAATCCGACCGGTTCTGCTTGCTGTGTTGTGTGCGCTTCGGCCATGCTATTCGAACCTTATCCGTGGGTTCAGCCATGCGTAGGAGAGGTCAACTACCAGGTTGACCGACACGAAAATGAATGTGATGATCAAGGTCACGGACTGCACAATCGCATAGTCGCGGCCCTGAATGCTGTTGTACAGCCACCGTCCGATCCCCGGCCAGGAGAA
>CAZGYW010000058.1:0-9589 GCA_964530495.1 uncultured Anaerolineae bacterium | reverse complement strand
CAGCTGGTTAGAGCGCACGGTTCACATCCGTGAGGTCGGGGGTTCAAGTCCCTCCGCGCCCACAACTCCCTCACCGCGGCGTGGGGGAGTTTTGATTCACGGGCCGGGTCACTGCTCAGGGGACAGGAGCGCGTCCGGCCCGGCGGGAATGACCTGATCCGCCACCCACTGCTGCACCAGCGGGATTTGAATCTGGTAGGTCAGGCTCGGGGCCTCGCCACCCCGGCTGATCACATGGCGCGTGAGCAGCGCCCGGCAGGTGGGGCTGGCCGCCAGCGCCGGGGGCAGCGCCGCCGGTCCTTCCGCCAGCGCCTGCAGGATCGCCTGCCCATCCTCACCGGCGTCATACCAGATGTTTTTGAAGTACGCCACTCCCATCCCAAAAACATCCGGCAGCGCCTCCCGCAGGAGGGCCGGAGTCACGCTGGCCGCCCGGCGCTTATTGGCCCGGGCGATGATCCTGGAGCAGATCGCCTGGATCAGGTACGGCTGGCAGTGCGTCAGGCGCAGGATCTCGCGTACAACCGCATCACTGTAGCGGGGAACCCCTTCCGCCTCGGGGGTCGGGTTGCGAATCAATTCCTCCGCCGCCTTGCGATCCAGGAAGCTGATCTCGATGGCCTGCACGCCGATGAAGTAGGAAGCCGCGTTCGGCCCCAGCGACTCGATCGTCTCTACCCCGCAGAACAGGAACAGCAGGTTTTCGCTGTGCTGGGCGGTATGGCGCAGGAAGTCCAGCACGTGAATAGACAGCGCCCCATCCCGGATGGCGTTCCCAACCTTTTCGAACTCGTCGATGGTCACCAGCAGGCGAACGTCTTCCCCGATGGCGGGAACTACCTCGTCCTCCAGCCAGATCGAGAACGCCTCGAAGGGGGAGGCGCGGAAGGCGGCCTGGTCCGGACGCTGAACCTGGAAGCGGTGCCGCTGCAACTGGGTGAAGATCGCGCGCGCTAGCGTCCACAGGAAGCTGGCATCATTCTTGACGATCTCCGGCCGCTGGCCATCCACAAAAACCGGGATTGGCGAATCGCGCCAGCCGCTCATCAGGTTCTGTAACTGCATCAGGAAGCTCGTCTTGCCCATGCGCCGGGCGCCATGCAGTACCAGGGTCGGGCGGTTATCGGAGCGCAGCCATTCCACGATCTGCTCGGCCAGTTCCATCCGGCCTTTGAAGAGGGCCGCGCGCCTGGGCGGGATCGGGCTGCCGACCATATACGGGTCCGTGTAGGTCAGGGTATCCACCACCCGCTGTTCTTCGAGGTACTGTTCCATGATCGTGGAAATGGCGCTCACCGCGTTGGACCACTGGTGAGCGCGCGCGCGGCTGGAGCGGGCGCGCAGCCAGGCGCGCATCCCATCCAGCTTCTGCTGGCCGTCGATCAGGGACTGGCGATACTGGTAGGTGCCCGGCGGCCAGTCCAGGGCAGACTGCGCCTCGACGCTGATTTCCGCCAGGTAGCGGACGGTGCCGTCCACCAGCGGGCCAAGGCTGTCGCCCACGATTTCCAGCGTAACCAGCTGCTGCTCCACCTGGGCCAGCGTTTTCAGGCTCGTGACCTCCGCCAGCAGCGTGGTGAGCTGCAGCTCGGCCCAGTTGACGTATTCAACATCCAGTTGCTGGATGGCCTCAAACTGCTCGATCAGCAGCAGCGTCAGCAGGCACCACGGATTATTGTGCTCCACGACCTGGGTCGCGGTCTTGTCGATGGTCAGCCAGCTGGCGGGCTGGTTGCGGTGCAGCACCTTCAGGGCTTCGATCTGGCGCGTCAGGTACTCCTGACGCTCCTGATACTCGGTGGAGAGCAACTGGCCGGCGGAGATGTCGATCATGGCCAGTTCCAACTGCAGGTCCTGCTCCCGCGCCGGGAAGCGGCGCAGCATCTCCTCCTCAAACCCGCGCAGGATGGCAATCGTCTCCGCCAGGCGCTGGACGCGGTCCCGGATGCGCCCGCGCGGGGTGGTGGCCGCCGGGTCGGGGGCCGCCTGGGTCAGCGCATGTATGCGCTCGACCACCGACTCCAGCCAGCGGTAGACCATCCAGTACTGCGCTGCATCCCGGTAGCGGATGGACTTGTACGCCAGCCGGATCAGGGTGCGGGTGGCGCGGGCGGCGCCGGGCAGGTCGGCGGCGGGGTCATCCGGTATGGCGCGCTCCGGCCGTTCCAGGTACCACAGGAACTGCCCGTAGGCCCGGATCAGCTCGATCAGGTTGGTGCAGTGCTCGCGCTTTTGCAGGAAGATCTTGATCTGCGTGCGGGCCTCCACCGGGATGATCTGGTAGGCCTGGATGGTCGCCAGGGCGTCTTCAAAGGTGGCGGACTGCCCCAGCTTCTCCAGGCTGATCTGGTGCACAAACTGCTGGTAGTGTTCCTGGACACGGGGGTTGGTGGCATGCAGGCCGAACTGGACGACGTTCAGCCCGGCATCGGCCAGCATCTGCATGGCCGGGATCGTGCCGGCCAGCGGGATCGCGATCGGGTAATCCAACAGGCGCACGACCGGCGCGGCGCATTCCTGCAGGCTGTGCCCTTCCGCCAGGCAGGGCCGGAAGGCCCGGCGCGCCTGCCGCAGCCGGTACGAAAGCCACGGCCACAGCAGAATCTGCGTCTCCCCGGCCAGGTACCCGCACACTGTCAGCGCGACCGCCAGGATCAGGCCGAAGATGTCGTTCCCGGCGGAGACGATATAGCCTACCGCCAGCGTCAGGAGCATCACCAGCATGCCGACCAGCAGCAGCGCCTGGCGCCGCACCAGCGTGAAGATCACCGCCGTCAGGAGGAAGATCCCGGCCGGGCCGAGCCGGTAGATGCTGGAGAATGCCTGGGCCAGCGCAGTCCGGTTCGGCGGCGGAATGGGGTCGCTGGCTCCCATCGCCCGCCCGGTGAGCACGCCCACAGCAATCGTGAACAGGGCGGCGGCCACGATGACCGCGCTGCGGTAGGTGAGGGCCAGGGCGTGGGCGCGCGGATGGCGCTGCTCGCGCTGCAGGCCGGACCGGCTGTGGCTGTCCCGCTGGACGACGGCAATCAGGTCGCCCAGGGCGCGCGCGCTGGCGCCCCCCACAAAATCGACCGCTTTGAAGCCGCGCAGCCCTTCCGGCAGTGTCACGCCGGGATCGGTGCGGACGATGACCACCGGGGTTTCCTGCGCCAGCGCCTGTTCCCAGACCCAGCGCCGGCGCTGATCAGCCAGTGTGACGCGATCCGCCACGATCAGGACGATCTTGGTGAGGTCCAGGATCGCCAGTGTCTGTTCGCGCCAGTCCGGCTCGCTGAGCGTCCACTGGTCGATCCAGGGTTCGTGGCCGGCGGAATCCAGCGCGGTCACCAGGTCCCAGACCGCTCCCTCTTCCTTGCCGGCATAGCTCACAAATACGTACATAGCGTCCTGTGGGGTGTTCCCGCCGGCCCGGGGCATCCGGGCCGGCTACAACTCCTCGGCCATGACAAAATCGGCGAACGGCTGGCAGAAGACCTTGCCTTCCGGGGTGAGTATTCCGCGCCGCGTGAGGTCCTGCCACACGGCCGGGGGCGCCGCCTTCGACGCGTCGTGAATGCCCAGCGCCGCGCGGATGGCGGCCTGGTGGCGGCCCGACTGGCGCACCCACAGCGAGCGCAGCGTGCTGCCGGCCAGTTGCAGGTAGCGGCTTTCGATCTCCGCCCGGTTCCAGCGGTTGGCGCGCGCCTGCCACACCACGGACCCGGCCATCTGCGTCAGGCAGGGATGCCCGCCAGCCAGGGTGCCAATCAAGTCCAGCTCGGCATCCAGCACCTGCCGCCCGCCGCGGGCATACGCCTGGCTGACCAGCTCCATCCACTCCGCGCGCGGCATCAGGCCCAGGTACAGCGTCTCGAAAATGTTGTAGAACGGGGAAGTGACTTCCCCGGGGCGCGACAGATCGGACAGGTCATGGGCGGTCGCCACGATCATCCCGATTTCGGAGCGGCTCCCGGAGGCGCGCAATTGCTCGACCAGATCGTTCAGCTCCGGGAAGGCCATCACGCTCTCCCATTCGTCCATGCACAGGATCAGCCGGGGGCCTTCCTCCCCGAGCATCTCAAACGCATCCGCCAGGGCAGCGAGGTCACCGTCCGCTTCCTCCGGCCACAGATCGCGCCCGATCTGGCGCTGGATGCGGCGGCGCAGCAAACGCATGACCTGGACCACGTTCTTGGTGCGCGCGTCCTGCATATTCAGGTAAACCACCACCGGGGCCGTTTGCCCGGGGAAAAACTGGTCGGCGCGCTCGGTGATGTACGTAAGCAGCGACGTCTTGCCCATCCGCCGCTCGGCAACGATGGAAATCGCCCCCAGGGTGAGGCCCATCCGCCCCTGGATGGTGGCCAGTTCCGCGCGGCGTCCCACCATCCAGTCCGGCGTCACCGCCCCGGTATAGATGAAGGGTGCGGTCTCCGGCGGGACGGCTTGCGGCAGCGGGCGGGCCGTCCGGGCGCGACCGTTGCCGGATTGCGGGAAGACAGGCGCCTGGCCCTCCGGCGCGGGCAGCGGCGCTGGTGCGGGGCGCTCCGGTGGGGCGGCATCATCGGCGGCCGTCCCGCGGGACGCGCACTCACGGCGCACCCGGTCAAGGACCCGGCCGATCTCGGCTTCCCACTCGCGGTACAGCGTCAGCATCCCGTCCACGGCCAGCCGCTGGCGGAGCGCTTCGTCCGGCGTTTCCACCAGCACCGGGATCACGGCCTTGCCGGCGTCCCGCGCAAACTCAACCTCACCGCGCAGAATAAGGGAGTCGAAGAACGTGTTGGTCACCAGGCTGATCACGATCTCGGAGCTGCGAATCGCCTGCTCAACTTCCAGGGTCAGGCGGGTGTAGGGCGCACCCTCCTCAACATGCCACACGTGGTACCCGGCGCCGCGTAGCTCGGCGGCCAGCTTGCAGGCCAGCAGGTGATCGCGCTGGGCGTAGCTCAGGAAAATCCGGCGCAGCGCGGACTTGGGCAGCTCCGGGGTGGGGAGGATGCCCAGGTTCTTGCCCGCATCCGGCAGGCTGAACGGATCGGCCGTGCGAGTCCCGAGCGGAATCGAGCCGGCCGTCAACCCGGCGGTCTGGGCGGCTGGCCGGCTGGCCGGCGCGCCATCGCCGGAAGTCGCGCCCGGATCGTCCTGCGCAGCACCGGCCCGAACGCGGTCATGCTCCAGAATGGCGGCGGTCACAATCACCACCAGGGTCACCACCACGCCGCAGAGAATGATCAGCACGATCAAGAACAGGATCTGCTCGGCATTCAGTTGCTCGAGCTTGGCCAGAATACCGGTGGCGCTGCCTTCGCTGAAGAGCCAGGTGATCAGCAGCGCGCCGGCCAGCACCAGCCCCATGCCGAATCCCAGGATTCCTTTTGGATTCCTGGCGATGTCAACCAGGCCACCAAAGGATTCAAACCAGGACGCAATCTTCTTGGCAAAGGTTGTGAGCAAGGAGGGCATGGCACCGGGCTCCCGTCAGGATCGCGTCAATTAGAACATATGTTCCACAAATATTAGTTTAGCGTATGTTTTCAGTCTAGCATATGTTATAGTCAAGCCCAAGAGGCAATTTGCGCTTACTGGCTGATTTTCACATGTTTTTTAGCATCTGGTGCCGTTGCGCCCGGCAGACTACAATACCTGATGTGGCGTCTCAGCCGGGCCGCTGGCCACAATTGGGCACAATTTCATAAAAAACAAATTAAGTTAGTCGATCATTAGCAGTAAAATACAGGAATCAGAGTTGGCAGCCTGTCTATTGTAGTGTACTATGATGGCATGGTATGTATTTCGTTTGTGCAATGTTAGCGAATTATAACGATTGAGGCGACCTTATTCCCCCATTCTTCCTGGCTGGCCTTGCGGGAGCCGCATGATATCGTGAGCACAAAACCTTTCTATTTTCTGAGCTACGCCGACGCCGACGCCGATTTTGCCCTGCGCCTTGCCTCCGACCTCAAAAACCAGGGTATCCGCCTCTTCATCGACCGCCTCAACGTCCACCCCGGTGAAGACCGCGCTGCCGCGGCCCGCTATGCCTTCAGCAAGAGCGCCGGGATCATCGCCGTGATCAGCCCGGCCAGCCTGGCCGACCCCGCCTGCAGCGAAATCCTGAGCGCCACCCTCGCGGAGGACCGCCAGCTCGTGCCCGTCGTGCGCCGCGCCATGGCCGCCGCCGACTGGCCGGCCGCGCTTGACCCCGCCGCGGCCCTCGACTTCCGGGATGATAGCGCCTACCTGGCCCGGCGCGCCGACCTGCTCTATACCCTGCGCGAGCGCGCGCCGCGCATTTTCGCCGCGGCCCCCGCGCCGATGGCCCGCTACCTGAACAACCTGATTGCCGCCCTGGAACGGGCCAACCTCAGCGCCCTGAACCTGCCGGGGGCGTCCCCGCGGCCCTGGCTGGACCCGGACGTGTGGTTCCTGGCCCAGCCGTTTGAGTTGCTGCCCGCGTCTGTCGCAGCCGACCAGGCAACCCGCGCCATCCTGCCGGACATCTGGCACCTGGTGGAAGCCCACCGCCGCCTGCTGCTGGTGGGCGCGCCCGACTCCGGCAAGAGCACGATCCTGCGCCAGCTGGCGCTGCACGCCGCCTGGCACTCGATGGCCGCGCCGGAAGCCGCGCGCCTGCCGATTTTCGTGCACGCCGCGGACTGGGCGCCGGAGGCGGATGTCGCCACGTTCATCCGGGCGCGCTGGCCGCTGGATAGCGATCCGGTCGCCCTTCTGATCCAGGGCAAGGCGATCCTCTTTTTGGATGACCTGGGCAGCACTGCCGGTGGGCCGGCCGCCGCCGCCCGGCTGCAGGGCTGGCTGGAGAGTGACGATACCGCTGATGTGGCGCTGATCGCCACCTGCAGCCAGGCCAGCTACGAGCGTGGCCTGCCCCTGGCGCTGCCTGCCGCGCGGCTCGCCCCGCCTGCCCGGGACCGGGTGGCCCGCCTGGTGGCTGCCACCATGGGGCCGGAGCAGGGCGCGCGTGCCCTGGCGCGTATTGTGTGGAACAAGTTCCAGGCGGCCTACCAGCCCCCCGGCCTGCAGCAGTACCTGTTCCACCCTTACCTGCTGCCCCTGCTGGCCCGGGTTAGCGCGGAAGATGCCGCGGCGGGCAGCGCCGCGCCGGATGGGTACAGCATCGGCGCGCTGCTGGCGCGGCTGGCGGGCGAACTATGGGAGCTGCGCCAGCCGGAAGCGACCCTGACCCGGGACGCCGTGCAGGCGGGCCTGGCCGATCTCGCCCTGGCCGCCCTGCGCGACGATCTGCCGGTTTACATCCCGCGGGAGGTCGCGCTCAAGCATCTCAAAAACCCCGCCCTGCTCCAGCCGGAGAACGTCGCCGGCTTCCTGATTGTTGACGAAACGCACGTCCGTTTCGCCCACTACCTCCTGCTGCTCTATTTCGCGGCCCTGGGCCTGCAGGCCAGTCCATTGGAAAAGATCCTGACCTCGCCGGTGTTCAATGCCGCCGAGGAACGTGTCTCCCAGGCGCTCGACCCGGCGATCGTGATGCTGGCCGGGCTGGCCCCTGACCCTGACGCGACGGTCACCGCCATTGCCGAGATCGACCCCTACCTGGCGCTCGAATGCGTCTACGGCGGGCTGGCCCTGCGCGAAGCGACCGTTCAGGCCCTGGCGCGCCGCCTGATGACCTCCGGTTATGTTCAGGCCGGGCAGGGCCGCGTGTCGGCGGTGCGGATGCTGCCGGCCAGCGCCAACCAGACCGGCATTCCGCACCTCCTCGAAACGATGCGCTCCGGCGCATGGGAAGCGCGTCAGGCCGCCAGCCGGACGCTGGCCACCCTGGAAACGGCGCCGCTGCCCGGCCTGGAGGATGCGCTCCTGGCCCTGGCGAACCATGCCGACGCCAGCGTCGAGTGGCTGCGCCAGTGGGGAGAAGCCACCCTGCCGGCCCTGCAGGTGGCCCTGCGCAACCCGGATCCGGCGCTGCGCAGCGGGGCGGTCCGCGCCCTGGCTGCCCTGGGCGACCCGGCCGGCGTGCCGGTCCTGGTTGACCTGCTGTTTGACGGCGACCAGACCATCCGCGCTGAGGCCGCCCGGGCGCTGCCCGCCATTCACGATCCGGGGGTCTACCGCCCGCTGGCCGACCTGCTGGTTGCCAGCGCGGGCCAGGAGCAGCAGCCTGCCATTCGCGCCGCGCTGCAGGGGCTGGGCACCGACGCCCTGCACACCCTGCTCGATGACGCCCGCCAGGCAAACGCCGGGGACGAGCGCCAGCGCCTGCTGACCGCCCTCAGGCTGGTCGGGCCGGCTTACATTCAGGAGCAGGTCGCGCAGATCGAGGCCGGCGGCGCGCGGATCACTGCCGAATCACAGAGTCGCCGTTCGGAGGGCACGATGTTCAAACGCCTGTTCCATGAACTGTTCCGCGGGGGTTCCCACACCCCTGCCACTGATGCGACCGCCCTGCGCGAGGACCCGGCAGCGACAGCCGGCGAGGAGGAAGAAGCCCAGCCGCTGGCGAACAACGCCTCCTCCGCCCAGCAAGCCCGCGCGCGCCTGGAACAGATCGTGGATCGCGAGCCGGCGGCCGCGGTCACGAACGGCAGCCGCCCCGCCACCAGCAGCGCCGCCGACTGGACGAGCCGGCGCGATGCCGTGCTGGCCATGGCCAAGCAGCCGCCCAGAGTTGCCATCCCGCGCCTGGCAACCGCCCTGCGCGATCCCGACTCGCTGGTGCGGGTCGCGGCGGTTCAGACGCTGTCCATCTTCACCGCCAGCGACGACTCCCATGCCCAGGCCATGGAAGCGCTGTACGCGGCGCTCGCTGACGAAGAGGACCTGGTGCGGGATACGGCGGCGGATGTCCTGCGCGCCGTGGGCCGCCCGGCCATCCCCTACCTGCTGCGCGCGCTGGAAAGCAAGGACTCCAACACGCGCGGCGTGGCTGTGGAAAAACTGGGCGAGATCGGCGATCCATCCGTAATTGAGGCGCTGACGGGCTGCCTGGATGACCAGGAGCGCCCGCACCTCGCCGGCAAATCCGTCTCCGAGCTGGCCATCCAGGCCCTGGAGACGATCGGCACGCCCGAATCGCTGGGCGCCGCGCTGACCTGGCAGGCGGAGCACGCCGGCGATCCGCGGACGGCTGAGCTCCTCCGCCGGGCGAGCCAGGAGGTCTTGAGCGGGGAAATCTCCCCGGCCCAGCTCGCCATCGACGAGCGGCTCCAGCAACTGCTCAAGGCGGTCGTTGCCGAGGATTGGAGCCAGCAGAAGCCGGCCATGCAGGACCTGCAGAGTTACGCCAAAGCGATCAAGGCCGGGACGATCGCGCCTGAAGTGGATGTGGATGCCGTCAAGCGCCAGCTGGTGACGGCCGCGCGGGATGGCGATTGGCGCATGCGCGCTGCCGCCGCGGAGGCGCTCGGCTGGATCGCCAGCCCGCCCACCATGCCCGCCGTGATTGAGCTGCTGGAGGACGCCAACTGGAGCGTCCAGGTGGAGGCTATCCGCGCCCTGGTGGAATTCCAGGACCCCGAAGCAGTGCCGTACATCGCCGAGCTGCTGGACGAGCCGCGCGAGGCCGTGCGGGAAGCGGCCGCCCTGGCCATCGGCGAGCTGGGCGGCAAATCGACGCTGGCCG
>CAZGYW010000057.1:0-9656 GCA_964530495.1 uncultured Anaerolineae bacterium | reverse complement strand
ACACCCTATCCTACACTCTTTCCCTACACGACGCTCTTCCGATCTGGCGCAGCCCGGCCGCCGCGAGCGCCGCCTGCATGGTTTCGAGCGTGGGCCCGTCCGCAGCGCCGGTGTCGGGAGCCTCCACCTTGAGCCAGCGCGCGCCCTGCCGTCGGGCGGCGGCGTGCAGGGCCCTCCACAGCGGCTGCATCCGGGCGGGGGTCGCCCACCAGTCCACCGGGGCCAGCGGCCCGCGCGGAATGTAGGCCAGCGTCCCCAGGCGGAGGGGCAGCGGGCGGTACAGGAGTTGCGCCCCGGCTACGGGCGGGCCACCGGGCGCTGCGGCCAGGGCCACGCGTTCCGCCCGCCAGCCGAAGGCGCTCTTGAGCGCGCCCCAGGGGGCAAGCTGGAGGAGATGGGCCTGCGGATGGCGCTCCACAAAGGCGTCCCAGGCGTCGGGGGTGGGGCTGTACGCGGTCAGGATCGTCACAAAAGCGGCTCCTGGAGATGGCGACAAGTCACGGGGTATTGTGCCGTCCGGCGGCGGTAAAGGCAAACCGATCCGCTTGCCATAGAAGCCCGGGGCAGGAACGCCGCACTGCGTCCTGAGGGGGGATCGCACAGGTCGGCGAGGCGATTCAGACCGGTCGGCGCGGCACGATCGATGAATTGTGTTGCATTCCGGTTGTCGTTATAATCCTGAATGAGCGCGCCCCGGGCAAATGGGGAAGATGGCCCGCGGCAGAAACCCGATACTGGTTGTCACATCCATAGCCGGATGCTATACTAACGGCGTTTCTCTCGGACGGCGTGCCAGCAACTCACAGCACAACTTCTTACCTTCTGGTTGTCTTGCCCAAGGAGCCATTGCCAATGGATCTGAATCAATGGGCCTTCATCGGAGTATTCCTGGCCGTTGCCGTGATTCTCCCTGTGGTCCCCATTCTATTGGGCTGGCTGCTCGGCCCGCGCAAACCCAACCCGATCAAGCAGGATACGTATGAATGCGGCCTGGAGACGGTGGGCGACACGTGGGTGCAGTTTAAGGTCCAGTACTACATCTTCGCCCTGGTCTTCCTGGTGTTTGATGTCGAGATGGTGTTGCTCTTTCCGTGGGCGGTGGCTTACGGCAACCTTGGCCTGTTTGCATTTGTCGAGGTGCTCGTCTTCCTCGCCCTGCTTGCCGTTGCGCTGGGGTATGTGTGGCGCAAGGGCGCCCTTGAATGGTCATAACGATAGCGCTGCACGGGTCGGCAGGTCCTGGCGACCCCTTTGCCTTTTAAGGGAGCGCGTATGCTTAAAGATGCACTGATTCAAGCTGGCATGGGTGTTGGTCTGGCATCCTTCATCGACATTCTGGGCGGGGTGCTGGTGGCAGCCAGCTTCGGCATGGTCTGGGTGCTGTTCGGAATCTGGGTGGAGCGCAAAGTGGCGGCCCGCATCCAGAACCGGCTCGGCCCGAACCGGGTTGGTCCGTACGGCCTGATCCAGAGTGTCGCCGATGCCCTCAAGCTGCTCGTCAAAGAGATTATCGTGCCGCGCAACGCGGATCGTCCGGTGTACTTCCTGGCGCCGGTGCTGATGGTCGCGTCCGTGATTCTGATCGCGGCGGTCATCCCCTTCTCGTCGGTGGTGATTGGCGCCGACCTGAACATCGGCCTGCTGTACGTCTTCGCCGTCAGCTCGATCGGCTCACTGGCGATCCTGATGGCGGGCTGGGGCAGCAACAACAAGTACGCGCTGCTGGGGGCCTTCCGCGCCGTGGCGCAGTTGATCAGCTATGAAGTGCCGATGATCCTGGCCATGCTCGTCCCGGTGATGCTGGCCGGATCGCTGAGCATGCAGACCCTGGTGCATTCCCAGCACGTGTGGTTCCTGTTCGTGGCCCCGGTTTCGGCGCTGCTGTTCCTGGTCGCCTCCCACGCGGAAAACGGCCGTGGGCCGTTTGACCTGCTGGAAGCGGAGAGCGAGCTGGTGGCCGGCTACAATATCGAGTACAGCGGGATGGCTTTCGCCATGTTCTACCTGGCGGAGTTCATGCACGCGTTCTTCATCGCCATCCTGTTCGCGGTGCTGTTCATGGGCGGCTGGCGCGGCCCGGGCGCGGAGACCTACCCGATCCTGGGGATGTTCTACCTGCTCATCAAGTCGATGGTCGCGTATTTCGTCACGGTCTGGCTGCGCCTGACGGTGCCGCGCGTGCGCATCGACCAGATCCTGGACCTTAACTGGAAGATCATGGTGCCGCTGGCGCTGGTCAACACGGTGGTGATGGCCTTCCTGTTCAAGATCGTACCCGCGCCGGATTACGCGACGGCCCAGGGCATCGCCAGTGGTGAGTTTACGGGCATGGCTTCCGGGCTGTACCGCATCCTGGGGCCGAACTTCGTGGCCTACCTGCCGACGGCGGCGGTGCTCTTCCTGGGGAATATCGCGATTATCGTCGGTGCGGCTGCCGTGCTGCGCTGGTACAGCCGCCGGGGGCAGCGGGCCGTCCTGGCAGACGACGCGGATCTCGCCGCTGACGCGGCGGCAGCGAAGTAGCGGAGAGAATCGATGGAAATCACGATTGAGCTGCTTGTATTCGTGTTGTTTAGCCTGATTGCGCTGGCCGGCGGTGTGGGCGTTGTGGCCGCCCGAAACCTGTTCCGGGCGGCGTTATTTTTGCTGCTGAGCCTGTTCGGCGTCGCCGGGCTGTTTGTGCTGCTGGCGGCGCCATTCCTGGCAGCGATACAGATCCTGGTCTACATGGGCGGTATCGCCATCCTGATCATCTTCGCGGTGATGCTCACCCGCGGCGCGGTGCGGCTCCGTAAAATCTACAACGAGCAGTGGGACCTGGCCGCGGTGGTGGCCATCGGGTTCCTGGCGCTGATGGTCGTGGTGATCGTCCAGTTGCAGCAGGGTGGGTCGGCCATGATGGCCGCCGCCGCGGCCCCCGGCGCAGTCCCGGAGGGGACGGTGGGCGCGCTGGGCGCGGCGCTGGTTGACCCGGCCCAGTACATGCTGCCGTTTGAGCTCGCCTCGGTGCTGCTGGCCGGCGCGCTAATCGGGGCGATTTACATCGCCCGCGATGACGAAGGGGAGTAGCGCATATGGTTCCTTTGTGGATGTTCCTGGCGGTGGCGGCGGCCCTGTTCGCGATCGGCCTCTTCGGGGTGCTCTCCCGGCGGAACGCGGTGGCGATCCTGATGGGCGTCGAGCTGATGCTGAACGCGGTCAACATCAACCTGGTGGCCTTCTGGCGTTTCCGCACGCCTGAGATGATGATCGGGCAGGCGTTCGCGGTGTTTGTGTTTGTCGTTGCTGCTGCGGAAGCTGCCGTCGGTCTGGCCCTGATTGTCGCCATTTACCGCCGTAAGCAGAGCGTGGCCGTTGAGGATGTCAACCTGCTCAAGTGGTGATGTCCAGAAAATCGCTACCCTTCCCGCCGGTGGTGGCAGGAAGGCGTGCCAAGTGGAGGACAGGTCCTGAATGATTGAGTGGACGAATGCCAATTTTCTACCGTGGTTAATCCCGGTCCCACCCCTGCTGGCTGCTGCCCTGATTTTTCTGGTCACAAACCGTAGCTGGGTGTTGACGGTTGTCACGGCCCTGACGGCGACGTTCCTGTCCTGGGTGATGGCAATCGCCATGCTGCTGCGCGGGATTGGCGCGGCGTTCGGCGACGGGCTGGGCGGGAACGCGTTCGGCAGCACCGTGCCCTGGATGGACCTGGGCAACACGCAGTTCCATCTAGGCGTGCTGGTCGATCCCCTGACCGTGGCGATGCTCTTCATGGTGCCCCTGGCGATCATGATGATCATGACCTACTCGGTCGGCTACATGGAGCATGACCCGCGCCGCGAACGGTTCTTCGGCTACATGGCGCTCTTTGCCGGGGCGATGCTCCTGCTGGTGGTGGCCGATAACCTGCTGCTGCTCTTCGTCGGCTGGGAGATCATGGGCTTCTGCTCGTACTCGCTGATCGGCTTCTGGTTCGAGAAGGAAAGCGCGTACAAAGCCGGTCAGAAAGCGTTCATGACCACCCGCGTCGCGGATGTGATCATGCTGCTGGGCATCGCGTACCTGTTCGCGGAAACCGGCACGCTGAGCTTCCGCGAGATTTTCTTCAATGAAGCGACGCTGACCCAACTGGCCTCCACCCCCGCGCTGGTGTTCGGCGGGATGAGCGCGGCCGGGTTGATCGGCGTGTTCCTCGTGATCGGCACGATCGGCAAAAGCGCCCAGTTCCCGCTGCACGTGTGGCTGCCGGACGCGATGGAAGGGCCGACGCCCGTCAGCGCGATGATCCATGCGGCCGCGATGGTCTCCGCCGGTGTGTACATGGTCATTCGCATGTACCCGCTGTTTGAGGCCGGGGCGGACCCGCACCATGGCATTTACAGCGCGCCGCTGCTGCTGATGGTCTATGTGGGCGGCTTCACCGCGCTATTCTCGGCGATCATCGCCGTGGCCCAGTACGATGTCAAGCGCGTGCTGGCCTACTCCACGATCAGCCAGCTTGGCTTCATGATTGCGGCGCTGGGCATCGGCGCGTATATCGCGGCCGCGTTCCACCTGATCACGCACGGCATCTTCAAGGGGCTGCTCTTCATGTCCTCCGGCGCGGTGATTCACGCGATGGAGCACGGCGAGCATCACGCCCACGCGCACGGCCACCATCCCCACAACGCCTTTGAGAGCGATAAGCCCTTTGACCCGCAGGACATGCGCAACATGGGCGGCCTGAAGAATCGCATCCCGGTGACCTGGTGGGCGTTCCTGGCGGGCGGCATGGCCCTGGCCGGCTTCCCGATCATCACCGCGGGCTTCTGGAGCAAGGACGAGATCTTCGCGGAAGCCTGGTACCTGGGCTTCCTGGAGGGCTTCGGCCCGGCGATCTTCGCGTTTCTGATGCTGGTGGTGGCGGCTTTCCTGACCGCGTTCTACACCACCCGGCAGCTGGCGATGACCTTCGGCGGCGATCCGCGCACCGAACCGGCGGCGCACGCCGGCCTGGGCGGGCCGCGGACGGTGGTTTCTGCCTTTATGCAGGGGCCGCTGATCGTGCTGGCTGGCGTCGCGCTGCTGGCCGGATTTGTGGGCGTCCCCCAGGACTTCCCGCTGCTGGGCTGGCTGTTCAGCCGGGGCGGCAACCCGTTCCATGACTTCGTGGGCGGCACGCTGGCCCACCACCCGCCGACGCTGACCTTCAATGTTGTGCCGGTGTTGTTCTCCTTCGCGGTGGCGCTGGGCGGCATCTACCTGGGCTACCGCACCTACTGGCGCAAGCCGCTGGCGGCCGGCCAGACGGATCCGACGCAGGTCGCCCTGGACCGGATCAGCCCGGCCCTGTGGCAGTGGATGAACCACAAGTTTTACGTGGATGAGTTCTACCAGCGCTTTGTGGTGGCCCCGTCCAACTGGGTCAGCGAGGTGCTGACCAGCCAGATCGTGGACCGGCTGCTCATCGACGGGGTGCTGCACACAATCGCGCGGGTGGCGGCCTGGGTGGGTGAGCTGTTCAAGCGCTTCAACCGCGTGGTGATCGATGGCGTGGGTGACGGTATCCCGCAGGCCATCAGCGCGTTCGCCGGCTGGTTCCGGCAGGTTCAGACCGGTAACGTGCAGCAGTACCTGCTGATGGCGGTACTGGGCGCGCTGGTGATCTTCCTGAGCGCCGCCGGGCTAATCGTGGAAATCAACCCTGTCGCGGTGGTGATTGCCCTGGCCGCGCTGGTGGTGATCGTCGTCGTGCTGAACTTGATCGGTAGAAGGTGGGGAGGCATGGCCGAATGATCCAGATTGGCAACCTCTTTGAGCTTCCGTTGCTCTCCGCTATCGTCTTCCTGCCATTGCTGGGGGCGGTGGTGATGCTGGTGCTCCCGCGTGGTGACAAGCGTCTGGTGCGCTGGGTCGCCCTGGGAGTCAGCATCGTCGAATTCCTGCTGACGTTGTACCTGTGGCTCAGCTACGACCGCGCCCTGGGCGGCTTCCAGTTCGTGGTGGAGACGCCGTGGTTCGGCCTGCTGGGGTCCTCCTGGCATCTGGGGGTGGACGGCATCAGCATCGTGATGGTGCTGCTGACCGGCCTGCTCGTGCCGCTGGGCGTGCTGATCAGCTTCGAGATCGAGCAGGATGTGAACACGTACATGATGCTCTTCCTCTTTCTGGAAACGGGCATGATGGGCGTGTTCGTGGCGCTGGACCTGATGATCTTCTTCGTGTTCTGGGAAGTCGGGCTGGTGCCGATGTACTTCCTGATCAACCGCTGGGGCGGCGATAACCGCCTGTACGCCTCCGTGAAGTTCTTCCTGTACACGATGGCCGGGTCGCTGGGCCTGCTGCTCTCGATCCAGTTGATCGGCATCACGGCGGGCACGATGGACATCGTGCAACTCACGCAGATCTGGCCGGCCTTCCAGGGGGATGGCGGGGCATTCCTGGGGATCAGCATCGAGACGGTCAAATGGCTCTCGTTCCTGGCCTTCTTCCTGGCCTTCGCGATCAAAGTCCCGATCTGGCCGTTCCACACCTGGCTCCCGGACGCCCACACCGAGGCGCCGACCGCCGGCTCGATGCTGCTGGCGGGCGTGCTGCTCAAGCTGGGCGCATACGGGTTCCTGCGGCTGGTGATCCCCTTGTTCCCGGAGCAGGCGGCGGCCTTCGCACCGGTGCTGGCCTTCCTGGGCATGATGGGCATCATCCTGGGGGCGTTCGCGGCTTACGGTCAGAACGACTTTAAGCGGCTGGTGGCTTACAGCTCGGTCAACCACATGGGCTTTGTGGCGCTGGGCATCGCCGTGGTCGCGTGGGTGTATGGCATCCTGTACACCCAGGGCGCGGCGCCGTGGCTCAACCTGGAGGCAGGGCAGGTCGTCCTGCCGGATACGCACAGCGCGGTCATCGCCGCCAACGGTGCGGTCCTGCAGATGTTCAACCACGGCCTCAGCTCGGCGGCTATGTTCCTCCTGGTGGGCGCCCTGTACCATAAGGCGCACACCCGCGACCTGCGCCGGATGGGCGGCTTCTGGGTGCTGGCCCCGGTCTACGGCGGCATCCTGATCATGACCAGTATGGCCAGCCTGGGCATGCCCGGTCTGAACGGGTTTGTGAGCGAGTTCCTCGTGATTCGCGGGGCGTGGCCGGTCTTTACCGTGGCAACTATGTTGAGCATGATCGGTCTGCTGTTCACCGGCGCGTACATCCTCAAGGCGCTCCAGAAGGTGTTGCATGGCAAGCCCGCCCAGGAATGGGTGGACTATGACCGCCAGCATCACCGCCTGGAGATCTCGCTGCGGGAAGCGATTGCCATCGCGCCGCTGCTGGTGCTGTTCCTGGTTACTGGCGTGCTGCCGAACTGGATCTTGCCGATGATCAACGATACCGTAACCCGGCTGTTTGGCGGGTAATTGAGGCAGGGGGATTTATGTACGCAAGTATTCCCGTATTGAGCATTATCACGCTCACGCCTGTACTCGGAGCGATCCTGATCTTGCTGCTGCCCAAGACCGCCAAGCAGGAGGCGCGTTTGATCGCGGCGGCAGCGACCGGGTTCAGCTTCGCGCTCGGCCTGTTCGTCTACTTCAGTTACGATGTGGCGTTCGCCAACTCCGCGCAGAGCATCGGCGAGATGTTCCAGTTTCAGGAGAGCATGTCCTGGGTGGCGGCGCTGGGCATCAACTACCACCTGGGCGTGGATGGCATCAGCGCCCCGATGGTGCTGCTGACCGGCCTGGCGTCCTTCGCCGGGGTGCTGATCTCGTGGGGTATTGAGGACCGCACCCGCGAATTCATGGCTTTTTTCCTGCTGCTGGTCGCCGGTGTGTACGGCGTGTTTGTGGCGATGGACCTGTTCGTGCTGTTCTTCTTCTACGAGCTGGCGATCTTCCCGATGTACCTCCTGATCGCCACCTGGGGCTGGAAAGAACTGCGCGAGTACGCCGCAATGAAGCTGACCCTGTACATCCTGATCGGCTCCGTGGTGGCGATGGTTGGTGTGATCTTCCTGTACATCAAGGCGGGGCAGGCGACGGGCATCTACAGCTTCGACATGGTACACATGCTCGAGGTCGCCGCGATGCCGAATTCGCCATTTGATGCGGGCATCCTGGGCATTGACGGGCTGACAATCTCGCGGCTGTGGTTCCCGTTAATCTTCATCGGGTTTGGCGTGCTGGCCGGTCTGTTCCCCTTCCACAACTGGAGCCCGGACGGCCATGTGGCCGCCCCGACCGCCGTCTCCATGATCCATGCGGGTGTGCTGATGAAGCTCGGCGCGTACAGCGCGCTGCGCGTCGGCGTCCAACTGCTGCCGGATGGCGCGCGGACGCATCTGCCGTGGCTTGTGTTCCTGACGCTGATCAACGTGGTGTATGGCGCGTTTATCGCCATGCGCCAGCGCGACTTCAAGTACGTCATCGGCTTCTCGTCCGTGAGCCACATGGGGCTGGTGAGTATGGGCTGGGCGACGATGAACGTGACCGGCATGACCGGCGCGGGCCTGCAGATGTTCAGCCACGGGGCGATGACGGCGCTCTTCTTCGCCTGCGTCGGGATGGTCTACGACCGGGCGCATACGCGGGATATTCCCAGCCTGGGGGGCTTCAGCAGCAAGATGCCCTGGGTGGCTTTCGCCTTCATCATCGGCGGGCTGGTGAGCATGGGTATGCCGGGTCTCAGCGGTTTTGTGGCGGAGTTCCCGATCTTCATGGGCCTGTGGGACGCCAGCCCGGTGATCGCGCTCAACGTGGGATCGTGGGGGCTGGGCAACTACTACGGGGTGATCGCCATCATCGCCGTGCTGGGCATCATCGTCACAGCGGCGTACGTGCTGCGGGTTGTGCAGCAGGTGTTCTTCGGCAAATTCGATGAGCACCGCTTCGCCGAGGTGGGCGATGTGACGGTTCTGGACAAGGTAGCGCTGGTATTGCTCCTGATCCCGCTGATTTTGCTGGGCGTGTGGCCAAGCATTATGGCGCCGTTGATCGAGAGCGGGGTCAAGCCGATCGCGCAGTTGCTGCTGGGAGGTGCATAGTTGGACTTCCAAACGGTTGACTGGGGCATTAGTTTGCTGGCTATCCTGCCGGAAATCCTGCTCACCCTCCTGGCGGTGGCCGTCCTGGCGCTGGACATGGTCTGGCCGGTCAGCCAGCGGCGGCAGATCGGCGTGATCGCCGGCCTGACGATGATTGGCATCGTGGTGGTGTTGCTGGTGTTTTCGGCACCGCTGGCCGGCGAGGTTGGAGATCAGCTCATCCTGGGCGGTATGTTCCGGCATGACGCGCTGACGCAGGTCTTCCGCACGATGATCATCCTGGCCGGCGCGCTGACCTGCCTGCTCAGCGTGGATGTGGACGGCCTGGGCAACAAGGGCCAGTATTATGCCCTGCTGATCGTGGCGACCATCGGGGCGAGCCTGATGAGCGCCTCCGCCGACCTGATCATGGCCTTTGTGGCGCTGGAAACCACCTCCGTGACGCTCTACATGCTGGCGGGCTTCCTGCGCAGCGACCCGCGCTCCACGGAAGCCGGTGTGAAGTACTTCCTGTTCGGCGCGGTGATGTCGGCCTTCCTGCTGTACGGGCTGAGCCTGCTGTATGGCTTTGGCGGCACGTCGAACTTCTACCTGCTGGCGGATGGCCTTGCCCAGAGCGGGGCGCAGGGGCTGCCGGTGCTGGCCGCCCTGGTGCTGC
>CAZGYW010000056.1:0-9878 GCA_964530495.1 uncultured Anaerolineae bacterium | reverse complement strand
CCACGCCATTGCCGGCTGGACCGTGGCTGGCACCGGAGACCCGCCTGGCGGTGACGATCCCGGGTGAAGTCCGCCTGCCAGGCAGCGACTGGCGGCTGGTGACCCGCTGGCTGACCTCCGATGAAGACCCGGCAACCTTCTTCACGCAGCCCTTGACCGCAGTCCTGGCGCTGCCGGCGGATGCCCGGCTCCTGCTCCGCACCCGGCAGCCCGGTGATCGTTTCGCGCCGCTGGGTCTGGAAGGGCGCACCCCTAAGCTCAAGGACGTGCTGATCAAGGCCCGCATCCCGGCGGCGGAGCGCGCCACCCTGCCCCTGCTGACGATCAATGACGCCATCGCCTGGATCATTGCTGCCGACCACAACCGGATCGCGGACCCATACGCCGTCCGGCCGGGCGCGGTCCGGCTGGCGCTTTTCCGCTGTACGCAGGCGCCCGCCGCAGATGCTGCGCACCCTTGAGCGCGCTGCGGCTGGCGCTCCAGATTGCGCACGTCACAGGCTCTCAATAAGCACTCTGCCATACAACTACTAATTTGCACTGCTAGGAAAAATGAAGTACAGTTGAGGTAGGCTTGACGAAACTTATTCATATGGAGTGACCTGCCCCCACAATGACCACCAATTCCGCAACTGCCCACATCCTTGTTGTGGACGATGAGAGTGCCATTCGCTACTCCATCACCAAGACCCTGCAGCGCGTCGGCTATCAGGTCGAGTCGGCATCAAGCGGTGAAGAAGCCCTCGAGATGATGGGAAAGCAGCATTACGATGTCGTCCTCACCGATATTCGCATGCCCGGCATCAGCGGCGTTGAGCTTCTGGCCCGGGTCAAAGAGGAAGCCCCCGAAGCCATCGTGATCCTGCTCACCGGCTACGCCAGCCTGGACACCGCGGTCGAGAGTCTGCGCCTGGGCGCGCATGACTACCTGATCAAGCCCAGTTCCAGCCAGGATATCCGGGATAGCGTGGCCCGCGGCATCGAGCGCGCCCAGAATCTCAGGCGGCGCCGGGCCTTGCTTGACGCGATTCAGCACAGCGTCGCGGAACTCGCGGACGTTTCGGCTTCCGCCGTTCAGCAGCCCGGTGACAAGCCGTCCCGCGATGCTGCGCCGGACGGCCCGGGTGTGACGCCCATCGCCACCCCGATCAACACCATGACCTTTGGCCCGCTGACGATCTTTCCAGGGCGCTACCAGATCGCGCTCGAAGACAAGCCAATTGACCTCACGCCGACCGAGTTCGACCTGCTGCTGTACCTGGCGGTGCACCGCGGGCGGGTGGTACCCTGCCATGAGCTGGTGCGCGAAGTGCGTGGCTACTCCATTAATGAACCCGAAGCGCGCGAGGTCATCCGCCCGCACATCAGCAATCTGCGGCGCAAGCTCAAAGAGGCCGAACGGAACCCGAACCTGGTTGTTAATGTCCGCGGCATCGGCTACCGGCTGGCTGACCTGCCCGACGTTGAAGACTGATGACCCGGCCTGATCTCGTCAAGCGCCACCCGGCCACCCGGGCTGGCGCTTTTTTGCTGCTAATCGCGTTATTGATTGGTCAGGCGCTCCCGGCCCACGCCATTCCACCAGCGCAGGCTGGTGATCCACGGCTCGAGCAGATCATCGCCGGGATGTCCACCCGCCAGAAGGTGGCCCAGTTGTTCATGGTGAGCCTGTGGGGTGAGGTCCTCACCCTGGAGGCGGCCGACTTTCTGGCAGCCTACCAGCCCGGCAGCGTGGCGCTCTTCGGCTACAACGTCGTCTCACCGGAACAACTTACCAGCCTGACCAACGCCATCCAGACCACGCTGACCGCCTACGGCGGCCCCCCCGCCCTGATCGCCATCGATCAGGAGGGAGGTATGGTGTCGCGCCTGTCCGCTGCCAGCGGATTCTCCGCCTTTCCGGTGAACATGGCCGCTGCCGCCACCGGCGACCCTGCTTACGCCGAAGCCATCGGCCGCGCCATGGCGGAGGAGTTGCGTGCCGTCGGCATCAGCATGAACCTCGCCCCGGTTGCCGACGTGGAAACCAACCCGGACAACCCCGTGCTCTTCCGCCGCGCTTACAGCGCTGACCCCAACCACGCGGCGCAGATGGTCGCCGCTATGGTGCGCGGCCTGCAGTCCGGCGGCGTCCTGGCGACGGCCAAGCATTTCCCCGGTCACGGAGAAACCGCCGCTGACTCCCACGTGGAGATGCCAGTTGTCGACGTGGATCGCGCCCGGCTGGATGCAGTCGAACTGGTGCCGTTCCGCGCCGCCATTGAGTCCGGCGCAGGCGCGATCATGGCCGCCCACATCTGGTATCCCGCCCTGGAACCGGAAGTGCTGCCCGCCAGCCTCTCGCCACGTGTGCTTACCGACCTCCTGCGCGGAGAGATGGGTTACCCCGGCCTGATCATGACCGACGCGCTGGACATGGATGCTATCGACCTCAGCTACAGCCTGAACCGGGCCGCAATTCTGGCCCTCCAGGCCGGGGCCGACCTGGTTACGCCGGGGCCGCACGTCAGCGTACCCACCCAGCAGGCGGCCATCGATGCCGTCGTCGCCGCCGTGGAAGCAGGCGAAATTCCCCTGGCCCGCATTGAGGACTCGGTGCGCCGCGTGCTGGCCGCCAAAGCACAGTACGGGGTGCTGGACTGGGTGCCGCTGGATGCGCCGTCCGCCGCCGCGCGGCTGAACCTGGCCGCCCACCAGCAACTGATCGAGACGATGCTCGGCGCGGCGGTCACGCTGGCCTACGACCACAGCGGGGCCATCCCCCTGGCGGACGACCGGCAGGTCGCCCTGGTCTACCCGGCCACGAACCCGAGCATTGCCGCCCGCTGCGAACCGTACCACCCGGGCCTGCGCCTGGTCGGCGTCTCGCTCGGCCCCACGGCGGAGGAGATCGGCTGGGCGCAGGACGCGGCCCGCAACGCGGAGGTCGTGATTGTTTTCACCGCAGACGCTGCCACCAACCCGGACCAGGTGGCGCTGGTCCGCGCCCTGCCCCCGGAAAAGACTATCGTCGTCGCCCTGCGCTCCCCCTACGACCTGCTGGAATTCCCATCGGTTGCGGCCTACGCCCTCACCTACAGCCCGCAGGCCGCCAGCGCGGAAGCTGCCTGCCGCGCGTTATTCGGCTACCAGCCTTTCAGCGGGGTGCTGCCCGTTCACCTCGGTGAGGCCCTGCCGCCCGGCAGCGGCCTGCGTCTGCCCGCATCCCGGTAGTCGTGCTATACTCTGCCGGGTCGGCGTCGCGCGGATTCCGCGACTCTCCGACCTGCATTTGCGTACACAGCACAGTCCCAACCTGCGCGTGAGGTTCACCTGATGGCAGCCACCCTCAATCCGAATTTGCTGGCCGAAGACACCATCGCGCTGCTGAACGATTCCGCAGCCCTGATGGATCGCTTTCGCAAGAAGAACATTTATCCGGAACTCGCGCTCATGGCGCTCATTGAGGCCCGGGAGGCGCCCGGCAAGGCCCTGCTGGAACGCTTCGCGGCCACCAACAACATCGACCTGACGCGCCTGGCCCGCCAGACCCGGCTGGCGGTGGAAAGCCGCCGCGACCTGCCCGGCGATCTGGCCTTCATCACCCGCGACAACAAGCAGGTGCAACTGTCACGCCAGATGATCATCGCCATCGACGAGGCCCTGACCCTGGCCGAGCAGAGCGACGAGGTCTACGTCCGCACCGATCATATGCTGGCCGCCCTCAGCCAGAAGCAGCTTGGCACGGGCGGCATCCTGCAGCAGTACGGGATCACCCCCTCCCTGCTCAACCCGCAGGGCAGCGGCGCTCCGGCCGCCAGCCCGGCTGCCGCCCCGGTTGCGCGCCAGATGGGCGGCACGGCAGTCGACTACGTGGCGCTGGCCCGCGCCGGGGAGAAGCGCCCGGTGTACTTCCGGGAAGCCCTGCTCTCCGAGCTGATGAACATGCTTGCCCAGCGCGTCAACCGCCACGTGGTCCTGATCGGGCCGGAGGGCGTGGGCAAGCGCACGCTGGCCTACAGCCTGGCGCTGCTGATCGCGGAGGGCAAAGGCCCGGCCGGGCTGGATCGCCTGGTGCAGATCGACGAGACCGCCCTGCTGGATGACCCGGTGCGGGCTGTCCGGGCCGGGATCAACCGGGCCGAGCGCGGCATTCTGTTCATCCCACAGATTCACCGCTTCTTTGACCAGCAGACCCGCGTCCGCCAACCCAAGCTGGTTGCCGACCTGCAGAAGGCTTTCCTGGCCGCCGATCCGGTCATCATCGCCACCACCACGGAAGCAACCTACAACGAACAACTGGCCGCCATCCCCGCCCTGCACGAGCACAGCCAGCGCCTGCGCGTGCCCGAGCCGGACGAAGCTGAGACCGTCAGGATCCTCCACACCCTGCGCGGTCAGATTGCCGCGGACTACGATCTCACCGTCCAGGAGGATGCGCTGACCGTCGCAACCTCGATGGCCAAACGCTACATGTCTGGCACGCCGCTGCCGCGCAGCGCGGAGAACCTGCTGCACCGCGCCGCCGCGCTGGTCAGCCTGAGCCGCCAGCAGCACCTGGCTGTCATGCCCGGCCAGGCGGATGCCCCGGACGGCACCCTGGACGCCGAGGACGTGACCCTGGCCGCCAGTCAGATGACCGGCATCCCGGTCGCCAAGCTCGGCGAAGACGAGCGCAACCGCTACGCCAGCATGGTCGAGCACCTCCACGAGCGCATCATCGGCCAGGACGAAGCCGTGCTGGCCGTCAGCCGCGCCGTCAAAACGGCCCGCGTCGGCCTCAAGGACAAGAAGCGGCCGATCGGCGGATTCCTGTTCCTGGGCCCGACCGGCGTCGGCAAGACCGAGCTGGCCAAGGCCCTGGCCGAGTTCATGTTTGGCAACGAAGACGCCATGCTCCAGCTCGATATGAGCGAGTTCCAGAACGAATCGACCGTCAACCGCCTGATCGGATCGCCCTCCGGCTACGTGGACAGCGAGGCCGGCGGCCAGCTCACCGAGCGCGTCCGCCAGCAGCCATACCTGATCGTGCTCTTCGACGAGGTGGAAAAGGCTCACGCGCGCGTGCTGGATATCCTGCTCCAGGTGCTGGAGGAAGGCCGCCTGACCGACGGGCGGGGCAACACGGCGACCTTCAGCGAGACCGTGATCATCATGACCAGCAACCTCGGCGCGGATGCCCTGCAGACGACCGAGATCACGGACGAGATACGCGAAGAGGTGATGGAAGCGGTGCACGACCACTTCCGGCCGGAATTCCTCAACCGCCTGGACGAGATCGTGATCTTCCACCCGCTGAACCAGGAGCACCTGGCCCAGATTCTGGACCTGCTGATCAACAAGGAAAAGAAGCTGCTGGCCGGGCGCGGCCTGACACTGGAGATTGCCGACAAAGCCAAGCAGTGGATGCTGGACCAGAACGAGCACCCCGAATGGGGCGCCCGCCCGCTGCAGCGCATCATCCGCCAGTACCTGCGCGACCCGCTGGCCGACTACATCCTGCAGGAGAACCCCGGCGCGGGCACGGCGATTGCCGTCAGCGCCACCAGAAAGGGCCTGACCTTCAAGATGACCGCCGCGGAAAACGCCTGAGCCATCGCCATCCGCGATCCTGCCCACAGCCCGGCCCGCCGCCGGGCTGTCTCTATTCTCTGCCCGCGCAGGCACAGTCACGCTGGCTCTTGCGCCCGTTTCAGGCCATACTAGGGCGTCATACCACAGGCAGAAAGAGGATTCAGCATGCGTGAACCCATTCATTTTGGCACGGACGGCATCCGCGGCGTGGCAGGCGACTACCCGCTCTCGCCGGAGGCGGTGCTCGCTACCGGCCGCGCCATCGGCGCCTGGCTGGGGCAGCACACCGGCGATCCCACCGTTGTAATCGGCCGCGATACCCGGCCCAGCGGCGAACAGCTCACCCACACCCTGCTGGCCGGTCTGACGGCGGAAGGCGTCACCGCCGACGACGTGGGCGTGATCACCACGCCCGGCATCGCCCACCTCACCCGCGCGCTGGGCTACAGCCTGGGCATCGTCATCTCCGCCAGCCACAACCCCGCCGAGCAGAACGGCATTAAGCTCATCGGCGCGGACGGCTTCAAGCTGGATGACGAAGACGAAGAAGCCGTCGAGGGCATCATTGCGGCGAAACTGGCGGATGGCGGCCTGGCCCGGCACTTTGGCCGCGCGCGCCGCGCGGAGCAGCACCGCACCCGCTACCTGCAGCACCTGATCGCCGGGCTGGAGCCGGGCGCCCTGCGCGGTCTGTCGGTCGTCCTCGATTGCGCCCACGGCGCGGCCTATTCCATCGCGCCGGAGGTCTTCGCCCACCTGGGTGCCACCGTGACCGCGCTGGGCACCGCTCCCACCGGCCACAACATCAACGTGCGCAGCGGCAGCGAGCACGTCCGCCGCCACAGCGCCACGCTCAAGGCCATGCTGGACGACAGCGACGCTCAGCTTGGCATCGCCTTCGATGGTGATGCCGACCGCGTGATCTTCCTGACGCGGGACGGCACACTGGTCGATGGCGATCATGTGCTGGGACTGCTGGCCGGGGCCTTGCTGGCGCAGGGCGGGCTGACCGGCGGCACGGTCGTCGCCACCGAAATGAGCAACAGCGGTCTGGCGCACTATCTGGCTGGGCGCGGCGTAAAGCTTGAGCGCACGAAGGTCGGCGACCGCTACGTGATGGCCCGCATGCGCGAAGGCGGCTTCCGCCTGGGTGGGGAGCAGGCCGGGCATGTGATCCTGCTGGACGACGAGCACACCGCCGGGGATGGCATCTACATCGGCCTGCAGGTGGCGGCGCTGGTCGCCCGCGAACCGGGCGCGCTGGCCCGCATCGTGGCCGAGATGCCCCGCGTGCCGCAGGTCATCGCCTCTGCCCATCTCGAACGCCAGGTGCCGCTGGATACGATTCCCGGGCTTCAGTTCCTGATTGATGACACTCTGGCGGCCTTCGATCACCAGGGGCGCGTGAACATGCGCTACAGCGGAACGGAACCGAACCTGATGCGCGCCATGGTGGAGGGCGGGCTCGACTCCTCCATGGATGTGGTGATCGAGCGCGCGCTGGCCCTGTGCGGCATGGTTGCCGCCGCCAGTCGTTCCGAGCATCCGCGCATTGACATTGTTGACTGCGCCACCGGCGCTAAAATTGATCTTCAGAATTATCGGTAAGCCGTCCGGAAAGGAACATCATGACCCAGGTCAAGACCCACGTATTCCGCAAATATGACATTCGCGGCACCGTCGTCGGGGATGACCCCGACCTGACCCCCGAGTTTGCCCGCCTTGTCGGGCAGGCTTACGGCACCTACATGCAGCGGGTGAACAACGCCGAGCGCGTTTATGTTGGCTCGGACAACCGCCTCAGCTCCCCGGCCCTGCGCGCCGCAATCATCGCCGGCATCGCCTCCACCGGCCTGGGTGTGACCGACCTCGGCCAGGTCATCACGCCCACCGTCTACTTTGCCACGTCGTCACACGGTGTGCGCTCCGGCGGGATCATGGTCACCGGCAGCCACCTCTCCACCGACTTCAACGGCATCAAGCTGGCCCACGCCACGCTGGCCCTCTACGGCGACCAGATCCAGACCCTGCGCGCCCTGATCGAAGCCGATGACTTCCTGGTCGGCAACGGCACCATCACTCAGGACTTCGACATGATCCACCGCCATATGGCGACAATCCGGTCGAAAGTCACCCTCGGCGAGCGCAAACTCAAAGTTGTTGTTGATTGCGGTAACGGCCTCAGTGGCCAGTACGTCCCGCCCCTGATGGAATCCCTCGGCATCGAGGTCGAGTGCCTGTTCTGCGAGCCGGACGGGACCTTCCCCAACCACCTGCCCAACCCGGAAGACCCGGAGCTGACCAAGGACCTGGAAGCGGCGGTCGTCGCTCACGGCGCGGACATCGGGATTGGCTTCGATGGGGACGCCGACCGCTGCGGCACGATCGACGAGCATGGCCATCACGTGGCCGCCGACCGGCTGTTGGCCCTGCTGGCCCGCGATCTACTGGATCGCATGCCCGGCGCGCAGATCGTGTTCGACGTCAAGTCCTCTCAGGCCCTGTTCGACGAGATCAAGGAGCATGGCGGCATCCCGGTCATGTGGATGTCTGGCCATAGCCTGATGAAAGCCAAGATGCATGAGATCGGCTCCCCCTTGGGTGGCGAAATCTCGGGGCACATGTTCATCGGGGAAGACTACTTCGGCTTTGACGACGCGCCGCTGGTGGCCCTCAAAGTCCTGGAAATCCTCAGCAAGACGACAGAGAGCTTCTCCGGCCTGTTGGCGGGGATGCCGAAGCTGTTCGCCACCCCGGAGATCATTCTGCGAACGCCGGACGAGGTCAAATGGGAGGTTGTCAGCGCGCTGGCGGCCCAGCTCAAGGCGCTGACCGAAGTCATCGACGTCGATGGCGCGCGGGCCCAGTTCGAGCAGGGCTGGGGCCTGGTCCGCGCCAGCAACACCCAGCCGGCCATCACCCTGCGCTTTGAGGCCTACACCAAACCGGAAATCGTGCGCTACATGACGCTCTTCAACGACATGCTGACGGCGTTCCCGGCCGTCGATCGTGACAAGTTGGAAGATCAGATCGCGGCCTTCAGCACCTGATGTGCCGCCGCAGCGAAAAAAGAGCGCCCGCCGGGTTCGGGGGGCGCTTTTGATTCAGGGTGATCGGTGCTCAGATTCGACTGCGTCCCTCCGGCAGCCAGCCGTGCCGCACGGAACGGGTCTCGTCCAGGGTGATGAAGGCGCTGCCGTCGACGGCGTTGACCCGCTCAATCACCTGGGACACATTCCGGCGCTGGACGACGATCCGCACGGCACCGACCGTCCCCTCCGCGCCCTGCCCCCACATCTCGGTCGCGCCGAACCCGGCCTCCCGAATCGCCGTCGCGATCTCGTGTGACTTCTGGGCGGAAACCACGTTTACAGTGACGAAGTTGGTGATGAACTTGGTTTCCAGCCACATGCCCACGTAGGTGCCTACCGCAAAACCCAGGCAGTAGGCCATCATGTTCCAGGTGTTATCCAGCTCGTTGACCACGCTGGCGATGGCCACCGCGAACACCAGCGCCTCAAAGAAGCCCAGGAAGGACGAGAGCAAGCGCCGCCCCTGGACGGTGATTAACATGCGTACCGTGGAGATGGACACCCCCAGAATCCGCAGCGCAAAAATCCCCACCGCGCCCAGGATCACCTGGGTCTCAACACCTGTTATTGTCACGTTTCCCTCTCCTGTCAGTCACCGGCCCCCGGACGGAAGGCCGACCGCTTTCCCTGATGATACAATAGCGGTCAGAACCATGCACCAGGAGCGACCGATGGAAAAAGTCAATCTTGCCGAGAAATTCGCGCAGATTCATGAATACTGGAGTCCGCGCATCATCGGTGATGTGCAGAACATGCACGTCAAGATTGCCCGCATCAGGGGTAGCTTTGTCTGGCACCACCACGAGGCGGAAGACGAGCTGTTCCTCGGTCTCAAGGGCCGCCTGCTGATCCAGGCGAAAGAACCAGACGCGGCACCGCGCGATATCTGGCTTAACGAAGGCGAAATGCTGATCATTCCGCGCGGCATCGAGCACCGCCCGGTCGCCGAGGACGAAGTGCAGATCCTGCTGTTCGAACCGGCCGGCACGCTCAACACCGGGAACGTACGCAGCGAGCACACCATCGACGTGCCCGACCGGCTTTAGGCGCACTCTCACTCCTCCACCAGTACCACCGGCCGGAGCAGACTGGGGTCCAGCCCTGCCTCGCCACCGGATTCCCGCAGGGCCTCCAGCGCCAGCCGGACCTGCGCCGAGTCGGATCGCAGTCGCGCCACCTCGACCCCCTGGCACACGTCTGGCAGCGGGGCCAGCCACTGGATGCTGCGCAGGA
>CAZGYW010000055.1:0-9881 GCA_964530495.1 uncultured Anaerolineae bacterium | reverse complement strand
GCGCGCACGGTGCTGCGCCCATTCGATGATTACGCCAGCCATCGCAACGCGGCGCTGGAGGCGGTGACGACGGAATGGGTGCTCTTTGTGGATGTCGACGAGCGCATCCCGCCAGAACTGGCGGCCGAGGTGCGGGCTACAATCACGCAGGGCACGGCCGTCGGCTACGGTATCCCCCGCGACAACTACATTTTCGGCAAGCTGACGCGCCATACGGGCTGGTACCCGGATTACCAGACCCGGCTGCTCAAGCGAGCGCAGGCCCGCTATGACCCTGCGCGGCCCGTTCACGAGGTGGTGATCCTGGATGGCGAGCAGGGGTTTCTGCAGCAGGCGATGGTGCATTACAACTATCGCGACCTGGGGCACTTCATCGCCAAGCAGCGACGCTACGCGGAGATCGATGCGGGTATCCTCTACGAGCAGGGGGTGCGACCGCGTCCGCATAACTACATCCTCCAGCCGCTGCGCCAGTTTCGCTGGCGCTTCGTGACGCTGGAGGGCTACAGGGATGGCTGGCATGGCCTGCGCCTGAGCATCCTGATGGCCTGGTACGAGTGGCTCAAGTACCGGGCGCTGGGGCGGCGCTGGCGTGCGGGGCAGGGGTGAGATTCATACGTCCCCGCGCCGCTGGATGACCTCCACCAGGGTGTGCAACCCACCCGCGACCACGCTGTGCCCGCCCAGCAGGATGGGGATCGGTGCGGACCGCGCAGCCGCCGTGAAGTCCCGCAGCCACGGATCAGCAATGGCATCCACCATGTACAGGTCGGAGGCAAACCGATCGGCGTCAGACGGCCACAGGCCCCGGGCGGCCAGCAGCGGGCGGCTGTCGATGAGGGCCGCATCCGCCATGCTCGCCAGGGTGTGGAAGAACGCCTCCGGTCCCTGCAGGCGCAGCAGCTCCGCTACCAGGGATTTGACCTCACCCCGCTGCTGACGACCGCTGGCGACCATTCCCCGTTCTTCCGCAAAGACCCGTACCCAGCTCTGTGTGGCTGCATTCAATGCCTCCCAGGCCCGGGGCGCGACGCGTCCGATCAGAGCCAGTTGCGATTCCGGTGTGGCCGCGATTCGGGCGATCTCTCTAACGGGGAGTGCGGTGAACGCCGCGTGGTGACTGATCACGCGGGCGAGTTCGGACTTGATCGCGGGATGGGCGGCGGCGAGCGCCAGGTCGGTAGGCGTGTCCAGGTCCAGCGTCGCGGCGGGGCGCAGTCCGGGGGCGATGCGTACGTCATAGCGTTTGCTCTGGCCGAGCAGCCAGGCCAGGCTGTTGTCGCGGTTCGCAGCGCGGATGGTGGCGAGCGAAGCCTGAGCATCGGTCAGGGCCACCCAGTCGCTGGAATGGTAATTGTTGGTCAGCGCGAGACGGGGCGGCAGTTCATCGCTCCCGGCGCGGGCCAACAAATCGAGCGTGGCCTGCAGGGTTGCGTCATCCAGCAGCGGGGCGCTGCCACCGCCGAAGTACAATACGCTGTCCAGCCTGTGGCGAGCAATGATCGCGGCCAAGCGCGCGCCGAACACGAACGGGGTGGTGGGATCGTCCTCATCGGCACTCACGCCGGGCAGGTTCGACAGCCACCCGCTGTCCGGCGTAGCGACGACAATCGGTCCGACACCACAACGTTGTAACTGGGCGATCAGGTCACGGGCGCTGGCCTGCTGCGCCGCCAGGACAAGCTGTTCCTGGGGCGTGGCACCTGCGCCACCGACCATGATGATTGCGCCCGGCGGTGGTGTACTCATGCGGCCTCTCTACTTCACAGTGCCGGGGGCTGATGGATGGTCAGCCCCCGGCGTCAAGGTATGGCGATACAGCAGGCGTTACGCGGCGCTACCGGATCTGCGGCCGCAGGATGCCGAAGTTCCCGTCTTCGCGCTGGTAGGCGACGTTGAGTTCGCTGGTGTCTTTGTTCAGGAAGATGAAGAAGTCGTGGCCGAGCAGTTCCATCTGTTCGATGGCTTCGATCTCGCCCATGGGGATGACGTCAATATCCTTGCGCCGGACAATCTCGATCTTCTCCTCAATGTCGTAATCGGCGCTTGTCTCGCCGGGGACCGGCTCCGCTGCAGCCAACTGCGGCTCAAGCTCGGCAAAGCGGTCACCACCATGCCGACGCTGTTTGCCTTTATAGCTCCGGATGCGGCGGTACATCTTGTCCAGCACGACATCGACGGCGGCCAGCATATCCGTCTGGCTCTTGTCTTCTGCGCGCAGGATGGTGCCGCGCTGATCGCGGACGGTGAGCTGGGCCACCGCCCGGTCGCCACCGCGTTTCTGTTTCTCAGACGCCAGATCCACCCGCGCTTCAACGATATTCGGCATGTAGCGGTCCAGCTTGCTAAGCTTCTTCTCTACATATTCGCGCACGCGAGGCTGCAATTCCACATTTCTGGCATGAATCTGGACCTCCATTGATTGCTCCTTTCGCGGAATCACGAAAAAACACTCTGGCGAGGATGCCCGGAGGTGCCGGAGTCGGTGGCTCTGGCACGCCCGATCACCATCGCGCGGATCGTTTGTGCGCCGCCTGTGTGCAATGTGCGGGCGCACTCGCGCAGAGTTGCACCGGTAGTGTGGACATCGTCTACCAGGACAACATCAATACCGCTGATGATTTCCGGTTGGCTAACCGTGAACGCATCCCGCACGTTGGCCTGGCGGGCCTGGTGATCAAGACCCACCTGGCTGGTTGTCTGGCGCGTGCGGGCAAGGGCATTCTCTGCAAATGGCCACCCCAGATGGCGGGCGATTGCTGCCCCCAGCACGCCGGACTGGTTGTACCCGCGCTCGGCAAGTCGGGTGGCGTGCAGCGGAACCGGAACAATGAGGCTGCGCGGCCAGCCGGCCTGCCGGGCGGCGTCGGCGAGCAGGTGGCCCAGCGGCCCCGCAAGCGCCGGCTGATTCTCGTATTTGAGCGCGTGAACGGCTTGCTGGAGGATGCCGCCAAATGTGCCGAGCGCCAGAAACTCGACGATTTCTGCAGGAGAGTCGGTATCGACCTGATACACTTCTGGTTGCACGGTAGCCTGGCACTGTGCGCACAGAACCGTGCCAACCCGTCCACAACCGGCACACACTGGCGGAAAGACGAGATCCAGCACAGGAGTCAGTAGATGTTGTTTCAGAAGCGTCCAGCCGGTAACCCCGGTGGACGCCTCTGGCACGGCCTGTGTAGTTGTATCCAGTTTGATCAAGAGTTCTCGTCTTTTGTCGGGTTAGAACGCGACATTCGTTTCAAGCAGGATGATCAGGGATGGGCCAAGCAACACAATCCAGATCGATGGGAAGATCAGCAGAACCATCGGGATCATCATTTTGACCGGCGCCTGCTGGGCTTTTTCCTGGGCACGCTGGCGCCGCTTGACGCGCATCTGGTCGGATTGCACGCGCAGGATACGGGACATGCTAACGCCCAATTGCTCGGCCTGGACGACGGCGGCAACGAATCCGGTCACGTCCGGCACATCCATGCTGGAGGCCATATCGCGCAGCGCCTCACGGCGCAGCTTGCCCAGCTGGATTTCCTGCAATACGCGGCCGAATGCCGTGGAGAGAGGATCGTCCCATTTCTCGTAGATCTTGCCCATGGCGGAGTCGAACCCCAGGCCGGCTTCCACACAGATGGTCAGCAGGTCGAGCGCATCCGGGAGCTTTTTGGTGATGTGGTCCTGACGGCGGCTGATCTGGCTCTTGAGCCATAACCAGGGCAGGAAGTAACCCACCAGCGCACCGCCGATGACATACAGCACGCCATTCGGCTGTTTGGTGAGGACGACGAAAATCAGGAATGCCAGAACTGTAAAGGTGATTGTGGCACCAATGCTCAGTCCGAGTACTCCGGAGGCGGTCAGGTTATTGGGGTGGCCGGCCAACTCGAGCTGGCGCCGCGTTGTCTCAAGCTGGCGCTCCGGGGTGAGGCGGGTGATGATCTCTGCCAGTTGTTCAAAGATTGGTTTGAGCACACGATCCTGGAAGGAAAGTGACAGCTCAATCTCCTCCAGAGACTGCGGCATCTCACGGTCAGCATATTCCGCCAGGCGTCTCTGCAGCGGGTCATCATCTTCGCGACGTGCGCCATAGATGATCAGGCCGCCAATGATGAACAGGCCAGCCAGGATTACTACCCCGTACCCGATGATTTGTTCCAGAGTCATTGGAAACTCCCCTGCGTGCTGTTCTACAGGCTAGTACTCGATATCCACAATGCGCTGGATCACGGCCATGCCAGCGCCAATCATACCGAGACCGATGCCGACCATGGGCCAGCCGCACATGCGATTTTCGAACAGGCCGCCCATGTAGTTTGGGTTGATGGTTACCAGGAACAACGCCAGAACGATAGGCAGCAGGCTGATAAACCAGCCGGTATAGCGCCCCTGGGAGGTCAGCACCCGGATCTCACCTTTGAGCTTGATGCGCTCGCGGATGGTGTGGGCGATGACATCCAGGATTTCGGCCAGGTTACCACCGACTTCACGCTGGATATTGACCGCCGTAATAACCAGGTCCAGGTCTTCGCTCTCCACGCGCTGAAGCATGTGCTGCAGCGCATCTTCCATCGAGATGCCGAGCTGAACTTCCTGCACAACGCGCCTGAATTCGGTCGCTGTTGGTTCCGGCGATTCGCGACCAATCGCTTCCATAGCCTGCATGACAGCGAAGCCGGCGCGTAAGCCGTTTACCCAGAGGCCCAGCGTATCCGGGAGCTGCTCTTCAAATTTGTGCAAACGGGTATTCTGGCGCCGACTGACATAAACCCGTGGGGCGAAAAAACCCACTACTGCCGCTACGATGCCCAGAACTGGTCCCCACAGGAGTGTGGCGACGGCAAAGAAGAGAACCATGGCGATGATGTGGGAGGCAAAAAACTCGGCAACGGTGATTTTCAGGTCCGCTTTGGCAAGGGCAACTTTCCAGTTTTTGCCGAATTCGCGCTTCGTCAGGGCGCTATCCAGGGCCTTGGTAATCTGGCTCGGCTCATCCGAACGGGCGTCTTCTCTGGGCAGGGCCGCGTAAGTATTGTCTTCGGTGAAACGATCGAGGCGGTCCTGGATTTCACTGCGCCGTTGCCGCCGGATGCCAATGATGCCGACAATCAGGATGATGACAGCCAGCGCAATCACAACGCCGATGACGATTGGGTTCTGTAAAATTGCCATGGTGTGTCCTCAAAACCTAGATCACGGTAGGGCTGCAGAACCGCTAAGCCGCAGGACTCGGGTTTCACTCATTATAGCATAGCCGGGCGGGGCTGAGCGCCCGGCCATTAGTACTGTTACGCTAGAAACGTTGCCCGACACCAAACACGGAGGGAGGAAGATGGATCCCGGCGGCCTCCAGCTTATCCACGAATTTAGGTCGCAGACCAGTGGGCCGGATGCGTCCGATGACCTTACCGGCTTCAATGCCCGTCTGCTCAAATTCAAAGATGTCGGAGAGCACGACGGTGTCGCCTTCCATTCCCTGCACTTCCGTGATCTTGACGACTTTACGCGTCCCATCGCGCAGGCGCTCCTGATGGCAGATCACATCCACCGCGGAGGCGATCTGCTCGCGGATGGCGCGCACCGGCAAATCCATACCCTTCATCATGACCATTGTTTCAAGTCGGGCGATGGTATCGCGCGGGCTGTTGGAGTGGAGGGTGGTCAGCGAGCCGTCATGGCCGGTGTTCATGGCCTGCAGCATGTCCAGCGCCTCGCCGGAACGGCATTCGCCGACGATGATGCGGTCAGGGCGCATACGCAGGCAGTTCACGACCAGGTCCTCGATGGTGATTTCACCCTTGCCCTCAATGTTGGGCGGGCGGCTTTCCAGCGTGACCACATGCTCCTGGCGCAGTTGCAGCTCAGCCGCGTTCTCAACGGTGACAATGCGCTCATCGTCAGGGATGAAGCTGGAGAGCACGTTCAGCAGGGTGGTCTTGCCAGAGCCAGTACCCCCGCTGACGATGACGTTCAGCCTGGCGATGACGCAGGATCGCATGAACTCAATCAGGGCCGGCGTGACCGAACCGAAGCGGATGAGGTCTTCAACCGTCAGCGGGTCCCGGGAGAACTTACGAATGGTGATGGTCGGGCCAATCAGTGAGATCGGGCGAATGACCGCATTCACACGGGAGCCGTCTTTGAGGCGCGCGTCGACATAAGGTTGGCTCTCGTCGATGCGGCGGCCAAGCGGTGCAACGATTCGTTCCAGGATGCGAAGGACATGATCCTCGTTCTCAAACGAGACGTTGGTACGCTCGATTCGGCCTTTGCGCTCGATATACACATTCTTGGCGCCGTTGACCATAATCTCGGTGATGGTGTCATCCGCCAGGAGTGGGTCCAGCGGGCCCAGCCCCAGGATTTCGGCCACAATGCTCTCAAAGAGCCGGTTACGCTCGGCACGGCTGAGCACGATGTTCTCTTCCGCCAGGATGGTGGTGTAAAGCTCCTCCATCGTGGTGCGGATTTCAGCCTGCTGCTGGTTGGTGTCGATGGTGGGATCAAGCTCCGAGAGCAGTTTTGTCTGCACACGGGTCTTGATATCCAGATAGCTGTCACGGGCTGCCTGCACGCCGGTCGCGGCCGAGCGCTGCCGGACGCGCATCTGCGCCAGTTTGGACTGTTCCTCGCTGCTGGGTGTTACTCCGGATTCACCGCCGGTCTCCCCCCCACCAGTACCACCCGGTTTGTTGCCCTTTTCGATGCGTCGTAACAGAGACACGGTGCCCTTCCTATCCTAAGCCACTTCCCATACGATCAATGCCGGCGGAATAGGCTGAACCCACCTGTCTGCCTGGTGTCTACCGGCTGCTCTTCTTCGTCCTCTTCCGGGGCAAAATTACGCCGGACCGCCTCTGCCATCTCCAGCAATTCCTTGATGGGCGAACGATCGCGTTCCTTGCTGATGGCGATCACCGGCACACCACGGTTTACGGCGTGCAGGACGACCCGATCCTCCAGAGGGATTTCTGCGATGGCGCGAATCTTCAGGTTCTTTTCGATGAGTTCAGTGTCGATGGTCACCCGCGTTCCACGCCCACGGTCCTTAAGCGCCTGGTTGATGACGAGCAGAATTTTTTCCGGTGGAAAGTCACCTTCATCGAAGAGACGCAGCAGGGAACGGACATTTCTGACGCCAGCCAGGGTAGGGGGACATACCAGCATAATCCGGTGAGCGATATCGAACAGACCGGCGTTCGCCGCATCGATACTGGAGCCAGTATCCACCACGACATAGTCGTAGGACTTGGCGATCTTGCTGATCACCTCTTTAATCGCCGTGCCTGGATAATCCTGGAACAGAGATACCGGATCCGGCTCTGGAGCCAGCAACACACGCAGCCCGGAATCGTGGGTCACGAGCACGTGTTCCACCAGCTCCATATCCATGTCTTCGACACTCTCGATCAGGTCAGCGATGGTCGTCGGCGATTTGAGATTCAAGAAGACGCCTACATCGCCAAACTGGAGCTTGGCGTCAACCAGCAGAACTTTGGTGTTTTCGCGCATCAACCCGGCTGCCAGGTTGGTGGCGATAGTTGTGCATCCGGCGCCCCCTTTGGGGCTGAAGACGACGATGATATGGCCCAGGCGCTCTTCATGGGTACGCATGCTGCGCCGTCCGGATGCAGCGGATTCTCGCGCCACAGGCGCAACGGCCACCGGCAGGGTGGAGATCATGGCCTGCTTGCGCTCGTGAACCTTGCGCAGGGTGCTGTACAGATCGTCACCGGAGACTGGCTTTGTCAGGAACTCACTGGCGCCGGCGCGCATGGCCCGCCGGAGGTAATCCGCCTCACTCTGGACGGACATCATCACGACGGCGGCGGTTGGCACGGCGGTGGCGATCATCTCAGTCGCCTGAATGCCATCCATATCCGGCATATTGATGTCCATCAAGATGATGTTGGGCCGGGTTTCCTGCGCCATTTCGATGGCTTCCCGGCCCGAGCCGGCGGTGCCAACGACGTCGATATCCGCCTCAAACATCAACAGCTTCTTGATTTGCTCCCGCGTCTCGGGGATATCATCAACGATCAAGACGCGAATCTTGTGTTCGGGACTGCTCCCAGTCATGTGTGGGTTCCTGTGTCTTCCTGTACGCCGCGAAACGGGTTCTGGTACAGATCTCCAGGCAAGAGTGACGACCGGCAGCATCTCCCGGTGTTCCGGGGAGGTGCTGCCGGCGCGGTGTCGCTCGCCTGTTACTCAGTCGTGGCTGGCGTGTTGCTTTCCTGCAGCTTGATCTCCTCAAAGGCCAGCATTTGCCGGATGCTGCGGAGGGCTGGTTCCAGCGCGTAGGGCAGCCGGTTCGGCGCGCTGATGTTGTAGGTGCTCATGATGTACTCAAGCGTGACCGGCTGGGTGGGCACCTGCGAGATATCGGTTGCGGAGCGCAGGGCCAGGGTGATCGGCAGCTTGGCGTCGACCGCATAGACCAGCATGACGGCATCCTGCGGGGATACTGCCAGCGTGATAATGTCCGGGGCCGGTACCGGGGTGGGTACGGCAACAGGCCGTTCGGCAGCTTCTTCGCCCTCCGCCTGAGCCGGGGTGGGCGAGGGGAGCGGAGTCGGAGTGGCGCCGATGTAATTCCCAGTAATTGGGAAGTTACCGACCCGAAGCACCCAGGCGCTCTGGACCGTCCGCTGGGTGACCAGGCGCGGGCGCTGGACCTCTGACGGGCCAACGATCACTGGCGAGCCGCCGATGCCAACGTCCAGGCGTCCAGGGATGCCTTCCTGGATAGTAATGTTGCCTTCCTCATCGAAGGCGACCAGGTTGTATTCGTTTGGGTACAGCGATTGGAATTCCTCGTCAACGTCCACGAACAGCATGGACATGATGACGTCAACATAATCGCCTTCACGAATGGCGTAGGCAACGCCGGTAATGCGGTCCATCGGGATCGACACGGCAACCAGGCCGGGCGGCATCACCGCCGCGGCGTCCGAGCCGGTCCGCCCGCGTTCCGCCAGCTCGCGCAGGTTGTCCACCAGCATGGTAGACAGCACCGGTGATTCACGCGGGATGTCAGTCCGGGCGATCTTGCCGACGACATCATCCAGATTCTGCAGGGCGTTGAACGGTGCGGCGCTGGCAGGCCACCGGCGCAGCTCAACCGCATTCTCTTCTGGAATGCGGATGCCGCGCGGCAGTTCCTGAACGGCAACCACAATTTCAACGAACGGAATCGGCGTAGGCGTGGGCAATACTTCTGCTGGGCTTTCGGCCTGTTGTTGTGGGCTAACGGGAGTCTGCCCGCCGGTAAGCTGCGGCAGCAGGAGTACTGCTGCAACCACGACCAGGATCACTATCAGAACGAGAAGCAGTAATAAGCGGCCACGTCCGCGCATCAGACCCTCCACTCCTGAGTAAATACTGCACTTAGTGTATTCGTTCGGCCGATATTGTCAAACGGGCAGATAGTCCTACTGAAACGCATTGAGCGACACAGAGGTCGCTCGTAAAACACGTGCCGGGCCAGTGCGGATGTGCTGCGCTCCGCGGCAACTGGAGCAGTATCCATCATGGGCGGGGTGTTCCGCCGGCGGGGATGGTGACGGTGATCTTGGAGCCTTCGCCTTCGTCGCTCTCGATGCGGAGCTTACCGCCGATAAGCTCGATTCGTTCGCGCAGGGTCTTCAGGCCCAACGCTTTGTTTTCGCGCTGCTCCTCAGGGGCAGACTCGGCAAAAACCTCTTCCGGCTTGAAGCCCTGCCCGTTATCTTCTACAGAGCAGGTGATCGTGTCTACGCCCAGGTCCAGCGTGATGGTGATCTGGGTGGCGCGGGCATGGTCGCGCACATTGCCAAGCAACTCCTGCAGGCTGCGGAACAGGATGACTTCCCGATGGGATTCGAGGCGGCGTTCATCCCCCAGGA
>CAZGYW010000054.1:0-9939 GCA_964530495.1 uncultured Anaerolineae bacterium | reverse complement strand
CATACAACCGCACGCCATCCCCTTGAATGCTGTAATCGCGGTGGGCTACCGCATTTACAATCACCTCGCGCGCGGCCTCCAGCGGGTATTCGTACTGCTCATCGCGGGCCATCGTTGCGCCCATCTGGACCTGCTTGCGCAGGTGATCCGCCAGAAAAGTCTGGACGCGTCGCAACTGCGCGGGCAGCGTGCCGCCGATATCCTGGCGGGAGAAGGTATCGCCCATCTCTTCGCCCGCGAACCGCGCCGCCGTGATGTCTGAACCACGGATGATCTCCTGCGGCGCCCGGCCAAACAGCAGAATCCCGGCATTCGTCGGCTGCAGCGCGCCCCCCTCATTCCGCTGCAGGCAGCCGCGCTTGATCAGCACTTCCTCGGCCGTCAGCCCGGAAAATCCCTTCAACCCCGCGACGTAGGCCGCTACCTGCTCCCAGTCCAGGTCATCCCGGGTCGCGCCAACCGCCACGGCTTCCTCAAAGCTCACATCTCCGCGCTCAATGAGCAGTTGGCGCAGCGCGCGGGCGTCCAGCGTGCTGTTGCGTGCGCCATCCCGCACGTAGAACCGCCCATCGTAGGCGTAGACATGCGGCAGCCCGCGCGGCACGCTGACGGCTACCAGCGCGCCTGCCTCCAGCTGAACCTTCTCCGCCAGCGGGATGATCAGCGGCGGGGTCACATCCAGGGTGGCTTGCAGGATGCGCTCAATCGCCGCATCCACGCCCTCAACACCGGCGGCCTGGCCGGTTTCCGGTGCGCTTCCCAGCACCAGCGTGCCGCCACCGGCATTCGCCAGGCCCACCAGGATCGGGGCAATCGCCTCAACGGGCGCATCCGCGGGCAGCCACTCGGCTACCGCGCCCCACCCGCCTGCAATCAGAGTCTGGATGTCCTGCTCAGTCATCGCGATTTACGGCTGCACCGCCTCATCCGCCGGCAGCTCCTGCCCGTCATCCGGCCCTTCGTTTTCCTCCGGTCCATCGTCCTCAGAGTCTACCGCAGGCAACAGCACTTGCTCAAGCACGTCGTCGACGGTATCGGCCAGCACCACATGCATGTCCTTCAGGACCCGGCGCGGCATCTCATCCAGATCCATTTTGTTCTTGGCTGGCATGAAGAATTCCTTCATGCCCGCCCGGTGCGCCGCCAGCAGTTTCTCCTTGATGCCACCCACTGGCAGCATCCGCCCGCGCAGGGTGATCTCCCCGGTCATCGCCACGTCCCGGCGCACCGGGTGGCGGGTCAGCGCCGAGATCAGCGCGGTGACCATGGTGATGCCCGCTGACGGGCCATCCTTGGGGATCGCGCCTTCTGGCACATGGATATGAATGTCAGACTCTTCAAAGCGCTCCACCGGAATGCCGAATAACGCTGCCCTGGCACGCGCATACGTCAGCGCCGCCTGCCCGGACTCGCGCATCACCTCGCCAAGCTGCCCGGTCAGTTGCAGATCCCCCTTGCCAGGCATGAGGGCCGCCTCGATCACCATGATGTCGCCACCCGCTTCCGTCCAGGCCACGCCGGTCGCCACGCCCACCTGATCTGACTCCTCGGCCAGCATGTGCGTATAGCGCAGCGATCCCAGGTAACGTGCCAGCATCGCGTCGCGCACCCGATGCGGATGCGACTTCTCTTCCGCGACACGCCGCGCGATCTTGCGGCAGACGGTGGCGATCTCTCGGTTCAGGTTGCGCACCCCCGCCTCAAACGTGTAATCCCGGATGATGCCCCGGATGGCGCTATCATCGAAGCGGATATCCGCCTGCGTCAGCCCGTGCGCCTCCAGCTGGGCCGGGATGAGGAACTTACGCGCGATCGCCAGCTTTTCCTCTTCCGTATACCCCGTGAACTCGATCAACTCCAGCCGGTCCAGAAGCGCCGGCGGCAGCGGATCCAGGTAATTCGCCGTAGTGATGAACAGCACCTTCGAGAGATCGTACGGCACTTCCAGGTAGTGATCGCTGTAGCTGTGATTCTGCTCCGGATCGAGCACCTCCAGCAGCGCTGCGGACGGATCACCCCGGAAGTCCTGCCCGAGCTTGTCCAGCTCGTCCAGCATGAACACCGGGTTGATCGTCTTCACCCGGCGCATGGTCTGGATGATGCGCCCCGGCAGCGCCCCGATGTACGTCCGGCGATGGCCGCGAATCTCGGCTTCATCGCGCACGCCACCCAGGCTGACCCGCACGAACTCGCGGCCCAGGGCTTCCGCGATGCTGCGGCCCATCGACGTCTTGCCCGTGCCGGGCGGGCCGACAAAACACAGAATCGGGCTTTTCACCTTGTCGGGTGCGATCTTGCGTACCGCGATGTGCTCCAGGATGCGTTCTTTCGCCTTCTCCAGGCCGTAATGCGCCGCGTCAAGCACCTTTGCCGCATGCTTGATGTCCAGGTTGTCCTCAGACACAGCGCGCCAGGGCAGCGCCACCAGCCAGTCCAGGTAGGTCCGGATCACGCCAACCTCCGGTGCCATGGACGACATCATGCTCAGGCGGCTCAGTTCCTTGACCGCCTTGTCCGCCACCTCTTCGGGCATATCTGCCGCCAGGATCTGCTCGCGCAGTTCCAGCAGTTCCTGCTGGAAGACATCCAGCTCGCCCAGCTCGTTCTGGATGACGCGCATCTGCTCCCGCAGGAACATCTCGCGCTGGCCGCGGTCAACCTCGCGCTGCACCTGGGACTGGATCTCGTCCTCCAGTTGCAGCACATCCAGCTCACGCCCCAGATAGACCCCGACCTTGCGCAGCCGTTCGGCCGGATCGATGATCTCCAGGATCGTCTGACGCTCATCCAGGTTCAGGGTCAGCGTGGAGGCGATGGCATCCGCCAGCCAGCCAGGCTCATCAATGTTGAGTGCGTAAATGTACGCATCCTCGGGAATGTTGTAGTTAAGGTTGACGCACTTCTCAAAGAGCGCCAGCACCGCCCGCATATGCGCCTGCGTCTGGCGGGGAATCTCCGCGAGTTCGCCTTCCTCTGCCATTGGGCGGGCCTTCACCCGCACATACGGCCGGGTGGCTACAAATTCCACGATCTCAACCCGGCGGCGCCCCTGGGCCAGCACGCTGACCGTGCCATCCGGCATGCGCATCACGCGCCCCATCGCCATTTCTGTGCCCACCGGGTACAGGTCACCCGGCCCCGGCGATGCCACATTCGAATCAAGCTGGGCCACCCCGATCACGGTCTGGCCTTCCGCCTGCGCGGCCTGGATCGCCAGCAGCGATGACTCACGCCCGACAAAGAGCGGTGTCACCATATTCGGGTAGACGACAAGATCGCGCAGGGCCACCAGCGGCGCTTCGATCAGACCGTTCTCGTCCGGCTCGGCATCCCGCACGTCGTAGAAATCATTTTCCCCATAACCCATCATGAACATGTCGTCATCCCAGTTGCCACTAAAACCCGGTATCACTGTCTACAGCGCTCCTCCACCTGCCCCTGCCACAGCATCGCGATAGGCCGCCCGGCCGCTTTTCAGGCCCAGCGCATCCCGCGCCTCTCCAACAACAAACAACGATCCTGTCACAGCCACAATCCCATGCGCGCCGGCAAACTCCCGCGCCTGCGCCAGCGCTTCACTGACTTCCGCGATGGAGTGTACCACTCCGGCATAACCGGCCGAACGCGCCAGCGCAATCAGCGTATCCAGCGCCATCGCCCGCGGGTGGTCCGCCTGCGCCAGGATCAGGTGATCAAATGCCGGCAGCAGCACCCGGAACATCCCCGCCACGTCTTTGTCGGACGACGCGCCAAACACCAGCACACGCGGGGTGGCTTCCGGGAAGACCTCGATCAGCGTCTCCTGCAGGCAGGCGGCGGATGCGCCGTTATGGGCCGCATCCAGTACCAGAACCGGGTCAGACCCCACGATCTCGAACCGTCCCGGCCAGTTGGCGTCCAGACGCCCATCGCGGACAATGCCCTCCGGCAGGGGCACGCCGGCCCTGCGCGCATGGTCCAGGGCTACCAGGGCCACCGTCGCATTGATCGCCTGGTGATGCCCGATCAGCGGTGTCCAGTACTCCTGTAGCGGCTCATCGGCCCGCCCCGCCAGGAAGCGTTGCCCGTGGCGGGTGCTCACCCCGGGGATACACGTCCAGTCCCGGCCTACCACCGTCAGCGCCGATCCGCGTTCCGCAGCGACCTCGGCCAGCACAGCCCCGGCCTCGGGGTCCTGTGGCGCGCTGACGACCGGCACACCCGGCTTGATGATGCCCGCCTTCTCCCCGGCGATTTCCGCCAGCGTATTGCCCAGGAGGTGCATGTGGTCGTAACTGAGGCTCGTGATCACAGATACCAGCGGCGTCACCACATTGGTGGCATCCAGCCGCCCGCCCAGCCCGACCTCCAGCACCACAATGTCCGCCGCCTGCTCCCGAAAATACAGAAAGGCCAGGGCAGTCGTCAGCTCAAACCAGGTCAGGTCCGGGATCAGCTCGATAGCCGGCTTCATACGGGCCATGAGTACCGCAAACAATTCCTGGCTGATCACCTCATCGTTCAGTTTGAACCGTTCCCGAAAATCCTGGAGATGGGGGGAAGAGTACAACCCGGCTTTCAGACCAGCAGCCTGGAGGGCCGCCTGGCACGTGGCGCCGACGGAGCCTTTGCCTTTGGTGCCGGTGATGTGAATGACCGGATACGCTTCATGGGGGTTCCCCAGCGCCGCCAGCAGGCGCCGCGGGCGCTCCAGATTCATGACTTCCGGAGCGTAGCGGATTTCCCGCTTAATCTCGTAATTGACGAAGCTGTAAAGGTACTCGAGGGCTTCCTCGTAAGTCCACATGAAATGATGGCTCCAGTGTGTAAACAGGACGTGCTTCCGCCCCGGCAACAGCCTCCATACTACCGTCCCCACCCCGGCCCGACAAGTCGCAATCTGGGCGCACACAAAACGCTGGCCAGGATCACCGGCCAGCGCTTGAGGACAGACAGGGTGTTCGGTGGGCTGCGATCAGGTACGCCCCTTGTTCCCACCGGGCATCAATCCGGCATCATCGTCTGTAAAGAAGAAAACCCGCACTGGCAGCGTTCCCAGTACAAGCTCAGTCGCATTCATCACCGGATAGCGCCGGCCCGGCTCAAGCTGCTCACCCTGAATGAACGTGCCGTTGCTGCTCTCAAGGTCCTCCACGAAAAAGCCATCGGCCTCCCGGTAAAGCGCGGCATGGATGCGCGAAACCCCGGCCTCGAAAGCGCCATAGCGCTCAAGATCGACGTGCGGCCGGCGGGAGGTGCTGCCGCTGCGGCGTCCGATCGTGATGCGGGACTGCACCACCACCGCGATCGGCTCGTCATACCCCGCGACGAAGAACACCACCGCATCGCGCTGCATGTCCTTCGGCATCGCGCTCAGGCCGATTGGCGGCGCGTCAGCAAGCTGCTTGGTCTGGCCTGGCGCCGCATCGCCCGCTTCGTACCAGTCCACCAGGGAAGCCACCACCCGCACCAGATCGCGCATACCAAACGGCTTCCCCAGAAACACATTCGCCCCGATCTCCAGCGCCTGGGCGATGGTCGCCTGCTTCGCGGCGGCGCTGACCACAATGATCGGAACAGCGGCTTCCTGCATATCCCGGCGGACATACCGGCACAGCTCCAGACCGTGAATATCGGGCAGCATCAGGTCCAGCACAATCGCGCTCGGCATCTCGTTATTCAGGGCGCGGATCGCGCTGACCACCTCGCGGCACACCTGCGCCTTGAAGCCCGCCTTCTCCAGGATCAGGCGGAAGATCTCCGCCGATTCGGGCTCGTCTTCCACCACCAGGATGGATTGGCCGCGCCCCGGAGTCGGATTATCCTGCACCGCGTCAGGGGTTGCTGCCCGCCGGGGGGCGGAATCGCCTGCCGCTGATGTCAGGCTGGCCACCCGCAGGTGCAGCACACCAAGCTGGAGATCGTCCCCCGGCGCCAGCGCATAGGACCTGGAAGAGAGCCGCCGGCCATTCACCAGCGTAGGCTTGCCCGAGCCAAGATCGGCGACTTTTACCTCGTCCGCTTCCGGCATGATGATCACATGCCGGGGCGCCACTCCCAACTCCATCGCCCCCCAGGGGCTGAGATCGAGATCAGGCGTGCCGGCCTGGTGCTGATCGGCGCGACCAATAACCGAATTACCCTCGATTCGGAGCTTCACCACGCTGGATGAGCCCGGAATGTTAAACTCGATCAACCAGGGCACTCTCGCCTGATCAGCCATGTTCTCTACCCTTCATGCGCCCCGCCCCATTGAGACTGCGGGCATCATACCACAGATGGGCACGCCCGGCATCCGACCCGGGCGAGGCTTACTTCGCGCGCAGCCAGACAAACGTGTAAGGTTCCAGCACAGGCGATTCACTGCGCGCGTACTGTTTGCCTGCCACCAGGTCAACGGTATCCGCCGGGCCGGGCCAGCACGGCTCGATCGCTGCCCACGGAACCTGTTGCGCATAATCCGAGAAGTTGGCCAGGATGAGGATCGTAGCATCCCGGCTGTAGCCCAGCACGGCGGGATTGCCAACCTCAAAGAAGCGCGCCGATCCTTCCCCAAAGGCGGGGGTAGCCCGACGGATGGCGATCAGGTGCTGCAGGGCGGTGAACACCCGTCCGGGCGCGGTTGACACATCATGCCGCCGGGCGGCGCGTTCCTCATCAAAGCGCGGGCGGTGAACCCAGCGGCTATCCACCGCCGTGGCGGGGTTATCCCGGTAGGAATAGTCGTTGGTGGTGGCCAGTTCGTCACCCAGGTAGATCAACGGAATGCCGCCGGCGCTGATGATCACGCTGTGGATCAGGATGATACGGCGCAGCGCATACTCGATGTAGACCGGGTTGTTGAGGGCCAGGGCCTGCTCCAGCCCGGCCAGGGATGCGCCCATCCCGGAGATGCGCATATCCAGCGTGCGCGGGTTGAAGTTAAAGGGCAGCCCGGTGGCGAAGCTCCCGGGGAACTGCCCGGTAAAGAAGGCGTTCAGGAACTGGCGGTGGTCGAAGCCCGTGATACCCAGCTCAATAGCATCTTCATTGGCAAAGCTCCACCCGATATCGTCATGGCAGCGCACGTAGTTGACCCAGGTGCAGTCGGCCTTGATGTCAAAGCGCTTTTGCATGGAGTGGCGCAGCAGCCGCACTTCGCGCGTCGCCAGCGCCTCCCACAACAGGTTCATGAGCGTGGGATTGTACGAGATCGGGCACTCGTCGCGGTCGATGAACTGAACCACGAAATCCGGGTGGACAATCGCCTCCGACTTGAAGACCATCGCCGGGGCCGCAATCTGAGTCAGCGCGTTGAACGCCTGAATGATCATGTGCGCCTGGGGCAGATTCTCGCAGGCCGTCCCCATCTGCTTCCACACAAAGGCCACCGCGTCCAGCCGCAGCACCTCTACGCCCTGGTTGGCCAGAAAGAGCATCTCCTGCAGCATCGCACCGAACACTTCCGGATTGGCGTAGTTCAGGTCCCACTGGAAGTGGCGGAACGTCGTCCACACCCATTTGCCGATCTGGGGCACGTAGGTGAAGCTGCCCGGATCCTGCTCCGGGAAGATTTCACGCAGGTGTTGCTCGTACTGGTCCGGGATTCTCCGGTCGTCAAACATGCGGTAGTAGGCCTGGTACCGCTCATCACCCTGCAGCGCCCGCCTGGCCCACTCATGCTCATCGGAGGTGTGGTTGAACACGAAATCCAGCACCAGGCTGATGCCGTGCGCCCGCAGGTCAGCGGCCAATGCCGCCAGCTCCGCCATCGTCCCCAGCGCCGGGTTGACCTCCCGGTAGCTGCTGACGGCGTAGCCGCCATCGCTATCGTCCTCCGGTGCCAGAAACAGGGGCATCAGGTGAAGGTAGGTCAGGCCGAGTTCCTCAAAATACGGAATCTTCGCCCGGATGCCAGCCAGATCATCAGCGAACAGGCCCACATAGCACACCCCACCGACTGTCTTTTCGTTCCGGTACCACAGCGGATGGGCCTCGCGCTCGGCATCAAGCGCTTTCAGGTCGGCCGGACGCTCTGCATACAGGCGGGCCGCCGCCAGCACGATCTGCTCAAGGTGGTAGAAGAAATCGTACTGGTCGCCGTACAGCGCGTACAGCAGCCGGAACAGGCGTGGGAACTGAGCCTCCAGGCGCGTCCTGAAAAGCGGGAACAACTCCGGCGCAACCCCGGTCTCGATACGCGGCAGCAAGCGACTCAGGGTCAGCGCCGCCTGATTGGCAAACCAGTTTTCGTCATGCATCGGATTTCTCGCAGTGCAACAAGGGGAACGCAGGCTCAGTGCTTCTGCGTTGATTCTACTGGCGACCTTCCCGGCGTCAAGCACCTGTGCAGGCGCTCCGCCCCGGGGCATTCTCGTGACCGGCACGCCGCGTTCCCGGCACCCCTCGCCCGCCCCGGATCGGCATTCTGAATCATCCGCCCGGCTTGCTTGACTCCTGCCCGGCCCGGTGTTAGAGTGTGGGCGCTGTCAACTCCAATCAGGGTGTCCTAAGCCCCGGATGGCTGGACATAAAGGCGAAGTCGGTGCAAGGCCGACACTGCCCCGCAACGGTAATCGGCTCAGGTAAGCCTGGGCATGAGAGTCCGGACGCCCGCCTTGATTGAGGCCCGACCTTCGTGGAGTGGGGTTTGGGGCTGCCGCGCATGTCCGGCGGCGAGCCGCGTGTCGTGCTGCGCCGGTTAGCGCGCATCCCCCCGCACCCTGCTCCCAGTCAAGAATCCTGGAGCAGGCGTTGTTTTCTGATACCCGGAGTCACACGCCGCAGTTTATCTTCGCCGAACGCCCAATCGGGTCCCGGCTGCTGATCGTTGGCGGCCTGCTGCTGGCCCTGCTGGTCATCAGCATCCTGCTCGCGGTAGCCAGCGGCTCGTCAGAGATCGCCTGCAGAGATGTGGCGCTGATCCTGCTGGAGGGACTCGGCGTGCCTACGGGCGAAACACTGCCGGATGCCCAGGTTCGTATCGTGCAGATGGTTCGACTGCCGCGGGCGCTGGCCGGCGCGCTGGTCGGGGCGGCGCTGGCTATGGCGGGCGCCACCATGCAGGGCATCTTCCGCAACCCGCTGGCCGACCCGGGCACAATCGGCGTCAGCGCGGGCAGCGGCCTGGGCGCGGTGCTGGCGTTGACCAGCGGCCTTGCCATTGGCAACCTGTGGACCCTGCCGCTGGCTGCATTCGTAACCGGCCTGGGCGCCGCCCTGCTCGTGTACGTGCTCTCCCTGCACAATGGCCGCACCCAGGTGTCTACCCTGCTGCTGGCCGGGGTGGCGGTCAACTCCTTCCTGGGCGCCATCACCTCCGCCATCCTGCTGACGGCGGCCGACTACGGCGAAGTGCAGGCCATTCTCACCTGGATTGTGGGCGGGTTGCGCGGGCGTGGCATGGCACACGTCACGCTGATCGTGCTGCCGATCCTGGGCTGTGCAGCGCTCCTGATGTCCTACAGCCGGGACCTGAACCTGCTGGTGCTCGGCGAGGAAACCGCCCAGGGTCTGGGCGTCAACGTCCCCCGGACGCGCTTCATCCTCCTGATGCTGGCCTCCCTGCTGACGGGCACCGCGGTCAGCATCGCGGGCGGGATCGGCTTTGTCGGCCTGATCGTGCCCCACGCCCTGCGCCTGATCATCGGCCCCGACCACCGCCTGCTGCTGCCCGCCAGCGCGCTGGGCGGCGCGATCTTCCTGGTCCTGTGCGACACCGCCGCCCGGCTGGTGCTCCAGCCCGCCGAGTTGCAGGTCGGGCTGATCACGGCCATGCTCGGCGCGCCCTTCTTCCTGTTTCTGCTCTGGCGCAACCGGCGCCAGTACGCCTAGCCTGCCTGTTTCGCGAATGGAGAGAGTGTGAACCATGCGCCACCTGATCAGCCGCCTCACTGCCGCTCTTGTCATCCTAAGCGTTGTTCTCAGCCCCCTACCAGATCGGAAGAGCACACGTCTGAACTCCAGTCACGAGATTCCATC
>CAZGYW010000053.1:0-9957 GCA_964530495.1 uncultured Anaerolineae bacterium | reverse complement strand
TTGCGGGTGAGGCGGCGCAGGAATCCCATCGTGGGTGGCGCGGCGCGTCAGCGGGCCTGCGCCTGGTCACTGGCGGCCAGGACGGATTGCGGATCGGCCCGGCGCTGGCGCGGCAGGAAGGTGTAGGCCACCAGTGCAGCAACCGTGAACAGGGTGGCCGAAATCACGAACACGCTGCGCATCCCCAGCGCCATGGCGATGCTTGACCCCACCATCGGGGCCACCGTCCGCGCCCCGGATAGCACGGAGTTATCCAGCCCGTAGACCGCGCCTTCCTCCCCCTGCGGCGTGTACTGGGCCAGCAGCGCGCTGGGCATGGCAGCGATCCCGCCGCTGGCGAAGCCCGTGATGGTTTGCAGGATGAGCAGCTGCCAGGTGGCGGTGGCCAGGCTCTGCGGCAGGTAGCCGATCGCCATCCCCAGGGCGGATGCCACCAGCACCTGGCGGTGCCCGACCCGGTCCCCGATGCGCCCCAGCACGATCGCGCCCAGCGTCCCGGTGCCGGCGGCGACACCCGTGATCAGGCCGGTCATCGTGCTGACGCCCGCCTGATCTGTCATCAGGGAAGCGACGAACAGCGCCATGATCGGCGAGAGCAGGTTGTTGCTGGTGCCGGTCAGGAAGCGCACGCCGTAGGTGGGCAGGATGCCCGGCATGCTGAAGACATGCCGCCATTCCTGAAAGAACCCCATGTGGTTGGGGCCGATCCTGGCCTTTGGCTCGAACTGCTCCTGCACGCCAAACAGGACCAGCAGGCCGCCGATGGCGAGCAGCACCGCCGTGAAGTAGAACGGCACGCGGAAGCCGAACGAGTCAGCCAGCCAGCCGCCGAGCAGCGGGCCGAGCGAGATCCCGCTCCACAGCCCGACCTGGATGATGCCCATCGCAAAGCCGGTGCGCTCCCGGGGGGCTTCCGCGGCGACCAGCGCGTTAGCGGCGGCGACCGTCCCGGTGATTGCGCCCTGCAGCGCGCGGACGATGATCAACTGCTCCGCCGACTGGACGAACGCCATCAGGAGCAGGATCACGGCGCCGCCCAGCGTGGCGCGGACGACCATCATCTTGCGCCCGTAGCGGTCGGCCAGCGCCCCCCAGATTGGCGCGGCGACCATCATCGTGAATGCCTGGGAAGAAACGACCAGGCCGGCAAGCATCTCGATGCTCAGGCCGGTGCTGCTGCCCAGTTCCTTAACATACAGCGGCAGGAATGGGAAGACGATGGAAAAGCCCACCGCGGAAAAAAGCTGAGTGAGAAAAACGATCGTCAGGGTGCGCTGCCAGCGCTCCATGGTGCGGAAGCGATTCATACGCGCGTGTGACCTCCTGTGGCTGGCGCCGGAATGGACTGCCCGCGGACCTGCACGGGCAGGGTGCCGACGAATGCGCCCGGTTCGGGGCATTATACCCGATTGGGAACGGCGGGGATGCCATCGGCACATGCCGGCGCGGGCCTGCACGGGCAGACAGGCTCCCGCCAGACACGTCATCCAGCAGCAATGGGGAAAGCAAGCGCGTCGATCCGGACCGGGCCGGCATGGACAATTTCTGACGGGAGTGGATGGGAGTCGAACCCACCGCGGCCTGCTCTGCGCAACCCGCCACCGATTTTGAAGACCGGGGCATCCACCGGGACACAGCCACCCCCACCGCCAAGCATAACGTACCGGGCGAGTGTGTCAAGTTCGAGCTGCTTCCGGCGGCGCGCAGACGGCACCGGGGCTGGGGGATGCGGCCGGTTGACGGCACAGGGCGCTTCCCCGCATAATGTAAGCACAAATCGCATGCCAGACCAGCCAGGGGGGATGCCCAATGAGCCAGCGCACCGTACCCAACCGTACCGCCTTCTTCGTGATCATCGGCCTCGCCATCATGCTCATTCTGTGCTCGCTGGTCACCCGGGCTGTGGGCTGGCCGCGCTTCTGCGGCGGCGGCCTGCTGCTGGTCGGGGCGCTGCTGCTCCTGACCTCAGAGGACAAGGGCTGGCCGCTGGTGCTCCTGCTGCTGGGGCTGGCGATGTTCTTCGGGGATGTCGCTGTTGCCCTGCTCAGTGGCATCTAGCCGCCGGAAGGCAGCGTCGCGGCGGTCCGGGGCCGGCGCGCTGCGGGCCGTATAATAGGAAACAGCGCCCGGAATGGGCCTCGATCTGGTTGACGGCATTCGCGCCGTGTGTTACTCTCGCCACCTGAGCGCACGCTGATTCCGGGAGCATACCGCCGTGTTACAAGACTTCTACCCTATTGGCGTCCTGATCATTGTGACCACCCTGCTGGCGATTGTGGTGGCGTTTATGTCCCGTATTTTCGGGCCGTTCCGCCCCACCAAGCGCAAGCTGATGCCGTACGAAAGCGGGATGGACCCCATCGGGCCTTCAATCCGGCGGATTCCGGTGAAGTTCTACCTGACTGCGGTGCTCTTCATCCTGTTTGATATCGAAGTCATCTTCTTCCTGCCGTATGCGGTTATCGCCCGTCAACTGGGTGTGTACGGTCTGGTTGTCATTGGCATTTTCACCTTCGTTCTACTGGTTGGCTTTGCGTACGAGTGGCGCAAGGGAGCCCTGCAATGGGAGTAGCTTCTTCCAACAAAACCGGCGCGATGGGCGTCGTCACCACCACCCTGGAGGAGATGGTCAACTGGGCGCGGACGGGCGCGCTGTGGCCGCTGGGCTTCGGCCTGGCCTGCTGCGCGATTGAGATGATGAGCACCCAGGCCAGCAACTACGACGTCTCGCGCTTCGGGATGGAGCTGATGCGTCCCAGCCCGCGCCAGGCAGACATGATCATCGTCGCCGGGCGTGTGTCGCGCAAGATGGCCCCCGTGCTGCGCCGCCTCTACGACCAGATGCCCAGCCCCAAGTGGGTGCTTTCCATGGGCGACTGCGCGAGCTGCGGCGGCATCTTCAACAACTATGCGATTGTGCAGGGCGTGGACGAGATCGTGCCGGTGGATGTGTACGTGGCGGGCTGCCCGCCGCGCCCGGAACAGCTCATCCACGGCATCCTGACCCTGTATGAAAAGGTGCGCGGCGAATCGCTGGGCAAGTGGTATGCCGACCAGCCGATCCGCGTCGAAGAGTAGCCTGCTGCACCGGCGCTCGCCGGTGCCGCCCGTTCCGGCCGTTGTGCGTTGAACCGTCAAGTGCCAGTTGCCTGACAGGATGTGCGTATGCAGCCCAGAGACCCAGTGGCCGCGCTGCGGGAAGCCTTCCCCGACGCGGTGGAAGAAGTAGTCCAGTTTCGGGGGGAAACCACCGTCTACATCGCCCCGGCGCAGATGGCAGCCGTGGCCGCCTTCCTGCGGGATGGCGATGGCCTGAAGTACGATTTCCTGGTGAGCGTTGTCGGCGTGGATTACTACCCGGAAAGCCCGCGCTTCGCCGTGGCCTACCACCTGTACTCCATGGTCTTCAACACCACCCTGCGCCTCAAGGTCCGCCTGGAGGAAGATGAGGGCGTGCCCTCCGTCACGCCGCTGTGGCCCACCGCCAACTGGCAGGAGCGCGAAGCCTACGACATGTTCGGCATCCCGTTTGACGGGCACCCGGACCTGCGCCGCATCCTGATGCCGGAGGAGTGGGACGGGCATCCGCAGCGCAAGGACTACCCGCTGGGGTACGAAACGGTCCAGTTCTCATTCAACTTTGACGAGATCGACAGGAACAAGCCCTACGCCAAAGAGTAGGGCTGAGTGCTGAATTTTGAATTTTGAGTTGTCTGTTGACGATTCTCGGGTGGGGCATGTGTGCCCGATTGCGAGAACGTAAGCCTCCTGTGATTGGAGCGACGCGACCATGACCATTGCCCCGGAAATGACCAAATGGGAAGGCACGCTTGACGAGCTGAAGCACCTGGTTTCCCCCCGGGCGCTCACCGGCGAGACGGTCCTCCTCAACATGGGGCCCCAGCACCCCGCCACGCATGGCGTGCTCCGCCTGCTGCTGGAGCTGGACGGCGAATCCATCGTGAACGTCGTGCCGGATGTCGGCTACCTGCACACCGGCATTGAAAAGAACATGGAGTCCATGCGGTACGAGCAGGCCATCCCCATGACCGACCGGATGGACTACCTCGCGCCGATGAGCAACAACCTGGCCTTCTGCCTGGCCATTGAGAAGCTGGTGGAGCTGGACGTGCCGGAACGGGCGCAGGTCATCCGCGTGCTGATGGCGGAGCTGACCCGCCTCAACAGCCACCTGGTCTGGCTGGGCACCCACGCGCTGGACATCGGGGCGATGAGTATGCTGCTCTACTGTTTCCGCGAGCGCGAGATGATCCTGGAAATGTTCGAGATGGTCTCCGGGCAGCGCATGATGTCTACGTACATGCGGCCCGGCGGCGTGTGGCGCGACCTGCCGCCCGAATTCATGCCCGCCCTGGATCGCTTCATCGCCTGGTTCCCGGCCAAGCTGGATGAATATGAGGCGCTGCTGACCCGCAACCCGCTGTGGATCGACCGCACGCAGGGCATCGGCATCATCACGCCGGAAAACGCCATCGCCTGGGGCCTGGGGGGCGCCATCCTGCGCGCCAGCGGCGTCAACTTCGACGTGCGCAAGGCCCAGCCCTACACCGGCTACGAAACCTACGACTTCGACGTGCCGCTCGGCATGCACGGCGACACCTACGACCGCTACCTGGTCCGCATCCAGGAGATGCGCCAGAGCCTGCGCATCGTCCAGCAGGCCCGCGCCCGGCTGGAGAAGCTCAAGGGGCCGTTCCGCAGCGAGAATCGCAAGTTCACGCCGCCGCCGCGCTCCGAGCTGGGGCAGAGCATGGAAGCCGTCATCCACCACTTCAAGCTGTGGACGGAGGGCTTTAAGGCGCCGAAGGGTGAAGTACAGGTGATGGTGGAAAGCCCGCGCGGTGTGATCGCCTGCTACCTCAGCGGGGATGGCACCAACAAGCCGCACCGGGTGCACTTCCGCACGCCGAGCTTCATCAACATCCAGGCCATCCCGATGTTGTCCAAAGGTCACCTGATCGGCGATATGATCGCCATCATCGGCACGATGGACCCCGTCCTCGGGGACTGCGACCGGTAGCGGTTAACACATGGGAAGTTGAGGCGAGTCCGAGGCCGGGCTCGCCTTTTTTGTTGGGCGACTGGCGGCCCGGCGGGCTTGCGCCGGAAGCGTCCAGGCGTCAAAGCGCCAAGCGTCGAAGCGAAAACCTGGTCAGGCACCCGAGGGGTAGGGGCGGGCGGATGCTCCAACATCCGACGCGAACCGCCCGGTTGGCCGGGGCGGCGCAAGCGGCTGTTGCGGCCCGACCGGAGCGCCTTGAATGCGCGTTTCTGGAGAGCCAGCGGCGGGCTTTGAGCCTGCCGCGGCAGGGAGATCGCCCTGTCGTTCTCGCTTTGGCGCTTGCGGTCAGGTTACACACGCCCCTCGGCTGTGTGTTCTTAGCTGATTGCTGATGGCTGATAGCTTCCCGCTGATCACGCCCCTGGGCTGTCTGTCTTTTCGCTCAGGCGCGTGCCGCTTCGACGCTTGCCGCTCTGCTGGCCCTCCCGCGCAAATCCGACTACAATACACGCACGCGCAGAGGATGCCGTTCAGACAGGTCGTAACCGGTCGTGGCCGCGGACTATTTCGACAGAATCATCGCCCACAAGAAGAAAGCAGTTGCCCAGCAGCAGGTCATCACGCCCCTGGAGAGTTTGCGCGCGCTGGCCGCCATGCAGGATCGCCCCAGGGACTTCAGCGGCATCCTGCGCGAAGGCCGCGCCGCCCTGTTCTCCCATGTGATGAACCCCAACGGCTCGCTGGGCCAGCCCCTGAGCGGGACCGCGCCCTACGACCCGGTGGCCCTGGCCCGGCGGCTCGTGCTGCAGGGCGCGCAGGCGCTGGTCGTTTCCACCGACGCGGCCTTTGACGGGGGCGGGATCGAGCACCTGACCCTGGTCGCCAATGCGGTGGAGGTGCCGGTCATCCGCCTGGATTACATCCTGGACGAATACCAGGTGGTGGAAACCCGCGCGGCGGGTGGGGATGGCCTGTTCCTCTTCCCCGCAATGCTGACCGAGAACCAGATTCCGCGCCTGATCTCCATTGCCCAGCGCAACCTGCTCACGGTTGTGGCCTGTGTCCACAACGAAGCGGAGCTGCGCGCCGTCCTGCCGTACGAGCCGCGCGTGGTGGCGATCAACAACTACGACCTGCGCACCGGCCAGGTGGACCTGGCGCTCACCGGGCGGCTGCTGGAGATGGTCCCCGGGCACATGACGGTGATCACGATGGGTGGTCTGGAATCACCCTGGGACGTGGTGCAGGTCGCGGCCGGGGTGGATGGTGTGCTGGTCAAGCAGGCGATGCTCCTGATCCCCTCCTCCGCCAAGTCCATCCGCGAGCTGCTGGGCATCGACCCGCGCATCACCAGTACCGGGCACAACGGCGGCCCATTCACCACCACGCCGTTTTTCTAGCGCCGGCCAGGCGCGGTCGCCTGCCGGCCAGGCGGCCGGGGCAGGATGAAGAGCCAGACGATGAGTATCGATTATCCCGGCATCGACCCAGAGGTGGTGCAGCGCGCTTTCGCGGACGACGCCAACCTGAACATCCGCCACCAGACCCACGCGCTGTACACCGTCCCCCACATCGACTATGCCGAGTGGGTGGTGAACCGCCTCACCTGGCGCGGGGACGAGCGCGTGCTGGACCTGGGGGCGGGCGCCGGCGCGTTCTTCGCCGCCGTCAAGGCGCGCGTGCCCTTCGGCCAGCATTACGCGGGCGATCTTTCGCTGGGGATGATCCGCCGCCAGCAGGCGCAGGCCGCGGCCGCCGCCAGCTACCTCACCAACCTGAACGCCCAGGCGCTGCCTTTCGCTGACGATACCTTTGACGTTGTGCTGGCCAATCACATCCTCCACCTGGTTCCGGACCTTGAAGCTGCCGCCCTGGAGATCCGGCGCGTGCTCAAGCCGGAAGGTGTGCTGCTGGCTGCCACCTTCAGCCTCCACAACATGCCGGAACTCACCACCCTGTACCGGCGCGCGCTGCTCCTGCTCACCGATTTCGAATACGAGCCGGAAGTCGTCCGGGCCGGGATGCGCAATTTTGCGCTGGAAAACGGCAGCGCGCTCCTCAGCCAGTATTTCTATGCCGTGGCGCGTTATGACCTGCCCGCCGCGCTGATCTTCGAGGAGCCGGAGCCGGTCATCGCCTACCTGGAAAGCACCCGCGACCTGGAGGAATCCCGGTTGCCGGACGGGATCACGTGGGATGCCTTTGTTGGCGTGATGGCCGAGCAGGTCCGGCGGGTGATCGCGCATACCGGGCGGCTGGTGATCAGGAAGCTGACCGGGGCGATGGTGGCTACCGACCAGGGCGGCTTCGCGGCGGAATACTGCCGCCTCCTCAGGAGCACGCGTCCAACGTAGCGTTGCACGGTAGTGTATCGAGCCCGGTTGAAATTCAAATTGGCTGCGCGCTGTGCCTCATCCACACTGCGCTGCGTGCTGTTTTCCTCTCTCCATCGAAAAATGGAGAGGGGGTCAGGGTGTGCGGCCAGCCGCGCGTGGTACAATCGGCGGTCAGGCCCGGCGTTGTGCCGCGCCATATGGATTCCGGACCGGGAGTATTGTGTGAGCCGTCGCCGCCTCGTCCTGTTTGCGGCCCTGATGCTGCTCCTCACCCCTCTACTGGTGAGGGCCGCCCCGCCGCGCCAGCCCGCTGACCCGATCACGCTCCAGGTGGAGGCCGGCTACGGCCAGCGTTTCCGCGCCGAACGCTGGACGCCGCTCCTGATCAGCGTGGCCAACGACGGCCCGGACGTCAGCGGTGAGCTGCGCGTCCGCACCGGCCCCGGCAGCGCCGGATCGGCGACCTACCGCCTGCCGATTGTCCTCCCCCGCCAGTCCCGCAAGCAGGTTTTCCTGAACGTCACGCTGCAGGCCATCACGCGCCAGGTGCAGGTGGAATTGATCGGCGCGGGTGGGGAGGTGCTGGCCCTGGCGGACAGCCCGCTCCAGGTGGCGCGCCCGCAGGACGTGCTGGCAGTGGTCGTGACCGATGCGCCGGGCGGCTCGGTGGACCTCACAGCGGCCCGGCTTGGCTCCGGGCAGGTGTACCAGACCAACCTGGCGGTGGAAGCCCTGCCCGCCGAGGCGGAGGCACTCCTGGCGCTGGATGCCCTGGTCTTCACGGACGTGGATACCGGGCGGCTTTCGGTGGCCCAGCAGGGCGCGGTGGCCGACTGGGTGCTGGCCGGCGGGCATCTGATCGTGACCGGCGGGCCGAACTACCGGCTGACCAGCGCCGGGCTGGCCGACCTGCTGCCGCTGACAATCAGCGGATCGACCACGACCGACGACCTGACGCCGCTGGCGGCCTTCGCCGGGCGGCGGACGGATAGCCTGCGCGGCGCGGATGTGGTGCTGGCGGCGGGCGCGCTGCGCCCGGGCGCGGCGGTGCTGGTGGCAGCGGACGGCCAGCCCCTGCTGACCCGCCGGATCTACGGGGCGGGCGTGGTGGATTATCTGGCCGCCGACCCCGGACGGGCGCCATTCCGGGGCTGGCCGGGGCGGGCGGCGCTGTGGGATGCGCTCCTGTTTGAGGCGCGCCAGCAGCCGAGCTGGACGCACGGCTTCCAGAACTGGATGATGGCCGAGCGCGTGGTGAGCCAGTCGCCGGGCTTTGCGCTGCCTTCCGCGCTGGAAATGTTCGGCATGCTGGCGGTGTACATCCTCGTGATCGGGCCGATCAACTACGTTGTGCTGCGCGTGCTGGGCCGCCGTGAGCTGGCCTGGGTGACCATCCCCGTGATCGTGCTCGCGTTCTCGGTGCTGGCCTATTTCACCGGGTTCAGCCTGCGCGGCACGCAGGTGACGCTCAACCGGCTGAGCGTGGTCCAGGTCTGGCCGGGGCAGGAGCGCGCCCGCGTAGACGGACTGGTGGGCATCCTCTCCCCGCGCCGCACGACGTACACCCTCAGCGCCGGGCCGGGCCTGACACTCCGCCCGCTGCCGGAAGCGGACAGCGGCGCGCTGGTGCCCGTGCTGGCCGGGACGGTGATCACCCAGGGCGAGGGTTACGCGGCCCAGGACGTGCTGGTGGACGCCAGCCTGATCGCCGGGTTCGCCAGCAGCGGCTTCGTGCCGGATGCTCCGCAGCTCGAGGGGCAGGCGGTACTGACCCGCAGCGGGACCGCGCTGGCCGTGCGTGGGGAGGTCGTGAACACCACCGGCTTCGAACTGGCTGACACAGCGGTGGTGATTAACGGCGGCGTGCAGCACCTGGGCACGCTGGCGCCGGCGGCGAGCGCCAGTTTCGACCTGCACGCGGTCGTTCATGAGAGCGCGCCGCTGACCCTGGTTGCCGGGGACGACGGCACCCTGGTCTACGATAACCTGGAGCTGACCGTCCAGGACGTGATGGGCCGCGCCTACTATCCCAACCGCTACTACACCTCCGCCGCGGGCCTGCAAGAACGGCTGGAGCGCCAGCGCCAGAACCTGGTGGCCGCGCTGGCCTACGACCGTGACTTCAGCGGCGGGCGCGGTGACCGGGTATACCTCTTCGGCTGGGCAAAAACGTCTCCACTGGCGATGACGCTGGACGGCGCGCCCTGGACGCCGGATGACGTGACGCTCTACATTTTCGAGCTGCCGGTGACGCTGGAGACGCCGGACGAGCCGCTGACCGTGACCTCCGGGCTGGCGGCGTGGGCCGTGACCCCGGCGAACAGCGTGCCCGGCGCGCAGCCCTACAACCTGACCGTTAACGGGGCGCAGCAGGCGAGCTTCCGCTTCACGCCGCTGCCCGGCGCGCAGCTCGGCCGCGTGGATCGGCTGGAGATTGTGGCGCGCCGCACCAGCCCCGGCACGGCCACGATCCTGCTCCGCAACTGGATCACCGATGGCTGGGACCGGGTGACGCTGGAGCGCGGCGTCCGCGCTGCGCTGGACGAGGTCGGCCCGTATCTCGGACCGCATGGGGCTGTCGAGGTGCTGATCCGCCCG